>CAZUGW010000197.1:0-6467 GCA_964620055.1 uncultured bacterium | reverse complement strand
GCCGCGCTGTCGTCGTCCACCAGGCGGATGAAGTCCGATCGCAGGTCGTCGGCGAGAGCACGCGCGCCAACTTGGGCGGCTCCTGGACCTGCGACTTCTCCCCTGTGGTGATCAGCCTCACCACGCGCGGCTCCACCTTGTAGCCGCCGTTGGCGATGGCGCAATAGGCGGCGAGAAGCTGCAGCGCAGTCACGCCCACCCCCTGCCCGAAGCCCACGTTGGCCACTTGAATCTGCGACCAGTTGTCAGGGCGAGTCAACATCCCCGGCGACTCGCTCGGCAGTTCGATCCCGGTCCGCTCTCCGAACCCGAGCTTCCGCACCCAGTGGTAGAGTCGCTTCGGGCCGAGCTGGAGCGCCACCGTGCCCAGCCCGACGTTGCACGACTTCACGATCATGGTGTTCAGGTCTACTACGCCGTGCGCCCGACTCCCGTGGTGCTGAGCGCAGCCGATAGTGCGATTGCCGACCTGACGCGTGCCAGTGCAGTTCAGCTTCTCACCGTGGCTATAGACGCCCTCCTCGAGCGCGGCGCAGGCCGTGATGGTCTTGAACGTGGACCCCGGCTCAAAGGGGCTCACCACGGCCTGGCTCACCCAGGTGGCCGGGTCGAAGTCCTGGAACTGGTTGGGGTCGAAGCTGGGCTGATTTGCCAGGGCCAGCACCTCGCCGGTCCTAGGGTCCATCACCACCGCCGTGCCGCCCTTGGCGTGCGCGCTCTTTACCGCCTTCGCCAGGGCCTCGTCGGCCGCGGCCTGGAGATTCAGGTCAATGGTCAGCACCACGCTGCGGCCGGGCGTCATCTCCTTCTCGATCACGGTCCGGTCGGGAATCTGGGTGCGCGAGCGCGGCAGCCTCCCGTCGAGCATCACCAGCGCCCGGCCGTCCTCGCCCGCGAGCTGGCGCTGGTAACGCGCCTCGATCCCGCCCAGGCCCTGCGTGTCGTCGCCGACGAAGCCGAGCAGCGCCGCGGCGACGGTGCCGTGCGGATAGGCGCGCTTGCCCTGCTTGGTGACGATCAGGCCGGGGAGGTTGAGCCGGCGGAGCGCGGCCGCGATCGGCTCATCCACGTTCTCCCGCAGGCGAACGAATCGGACCTCCCTCGTCTTCCCGTCCGCGCCGGTCTTCTCGCAGGTAAGCTTCTCCGCCACCTCCGCCTCGGGCATCCGCAAGATCGGGGCCAACTGCTTCGCGGCGGCCGCGGGGTCAGGGAGGCATTTCGGATCGGCGGCGACGCGGTACAGGTTGAGGTTGAGGGCGAGAGGGAGGCCGTTGCGGTCGTAGACATTCCCCCGCGGCGCGCGGAGGCGCCAGTGACGGAGGATGTCCTTGTCCGCCTCATGGCGGTAGTAGCTGTGGCGGATAACCTGCACCCAGCCCAGGCGGGCGGCCAGCAACATGAACAGCACGGTGGCCACCGCGCTCCACAGGCGACTCCGCCGGCCCAGCAGCCCTGGATAGCCCTGTTCCATCGCAACCCCTGACGCCACAACGCAAAAAGCCACCGCCTAATGGCGGTGGCTTCCACCGGTACTCGCCTCCGCGCGGCCCCCGGCGCTGCCCACCACTTGGTCGGCCAAAGACGCCATCACCCCGGCGAAGCCCTGGGGCGACTGCGCGGGGTCGAGCTCGGCCACCTGCCCCTGCTCCTGGTCCGAGTGGGGGAGGAACACGTAATCCACCTCGTGGATCGGATCAGCCGGGCGCAGGCTCAACCGCGCCGCCGCCTGCTCCACCCGACCGGTGGACTCGCCCGAGTTGATCTGGTAGCGCAAGAGCGAGTTCTGCGCCCGCACGTCCTCGATCTCTCGTCGCAACGCGAGCGCCGTGTACCCGTTGCGGGTACAGACGGCGCTCTGGGCGGCGTAGAAAAGCGTCAAAGACAAACTGAGGGCGGCGAGCACTAAGGCTGCAATCCCTGCTTCAATCCCCACCGGTCGTCTGCGTGCAAATCTGCCTGGCTGCTGTTTGGAGGACGTGGACAGATCCCGGTCCCGGTCTACTGCGACTGCCTGCTGCGACATAGTGCTCACCGCCCTGGTATTTAGTAGTGCTTTGATCGCTTCTAGGTCTAGCTTTTCTCTTCGACCACCACCTGCAAATCCATTCCACCTAGGCTTATGTTTTTGTGACCTTTTCCGCGGCCCGCAGAATCGCCGAGCGCGCCCGGGGATTTGCGGCCAGCTCCTCCGGCGACGGCTTCACGGCTTTCTTCGTCAGCAGCTTCACCCGGGGAAGCGGTTCCCCGGAGGGGGACGGCGAGCACGAGGTGCGATCACTGGCTTGGCGGAAGACACCCTTGGTTACCCCGCCTTCGCGACTCTGGTACGTTAGTGCTACGATTCTGCCGCCTACTCTAGTGCGTTTGATGGCTGCGTTCAGGGCTGTGACGAGCGCTCCGGGTTCATCGTTCACGGCCATCCTCAGCGCCATGAATGACTTCGTGGCTGCGTGAAGGCGTTTCGGGCGCGCCCGGGGTGGAATCGTTGCTGTGATTAGGGCTGCAAGTTGGGCTGTAGTGGTGATAGGTTGTTGCTGTCTCGTTGCTACTATGGCTCGTGCTATGCTCCGTGCTCGCCGTTCCTCTCCGTACTCCCAGAGAATGTCTGCTAGCTCCTTCTCCGGCAGTCTGTTGACGAGATCCTCCGCGGTGACCTCGTCTGCAGGGTTCATCCTCATATCCAGCGGCCCTTCCTCTCGGAAACTGAACCCCCGTCTCCCGGTGGTCAGTTGCTCGAGTGAGGCGCCGCAGTCAATGAGCACCCCGTCCACTTCCTCGATTCCTAAGCTGTCTAGCACCACCTCCAGGTTCGCATGATTTTCGTGTATCAACGTCACTGGCAAGCCCGCCAGTCGTTGCGCCGCTCTCTCGAGTGCCTCGGGATCTCGGTCAATCCCGATCACTCTCCCCCCGGGCGAGACGCACTCCGCCAACGCCGCCGTATGCCCGCCCGACCCCACCGTCGCGTCCACCACCGTCTGACCTGGGCGGCAGGCGAGGTACTCGAGTACCTCTTTCACCATCACCGGCTGGTGCGCGCCCGCCTCCGGAGTTTCCATCCCGTCAGATCCCGAGCTCTTTCGCCTTCTCCAGCATCTCCATGATCTGCTCGGTGGAGAATTGCTCGCGCCGGTACTGCTTCACCCGGTCCTTCGCCCAGACCTCGATCCGGTCCACCGCCCCGCTCAACACCACGTCTCCATCCATGCCCGCGAACTCCCGAAGGGAGGGGGAGAGGAGCAGTCGGCCTTGCGCGTCAAGCGTCACGTTCTCACCCGCGCCGAGGAACTGCTTGAGACGGTCTCCCGGGGCGTCGGTGATCCTGACGGTGGCCAGCTTCTCGGCGATCACTCGCCAAGCATCCCAAGTGAAGAGGAAGAGGCAGCCGTACCAGCCGCGCGTGACGAAGCCGCCATGCTCGAACGCCTGGCGCCACGACCTGGGAACTACCACCCGTCCTCGCTCATCCAGTTGGTGCTCAACCTCGCCCGTCAGCACCGCTCTCCCTCGCCAAGGTCATTTGGGTGTATCTTCCACAAAACTACCCAAGACCTACTCATTATTGGGTTAATGCTCCCGTATGATATACATCCGTCCCCAACCTGTCAACCCCCCTAACCCCTAAGGACAAGCGAATCGGCGGTTTTTTTCGAAAATCGCCTCAAACAGTTGATCGGCAAACGCATATTCGATCTATGGGAGGGAGGTGGGGGGGAAGGTTGGGGAGGAGAAAACGGATTGACGGTAGTGGGATTGTAGGGCGGGTATGTCGCCGTCCCCGAGCGACAGCGAGGGGGAGGGGCATGCCCGCCGACTGCTGCTTGCCGCGCGGAAGGGGGCAAGCACCTCCCCCACGAACTGATGTGCAAGGTCGAACTACATTGCAGGACGGAGACTGAATGATGGCTCTCTGGAAGATCACCTCCGACGGACCGACCAAGGTGCGAGAGACGACGCCGCAGCACGAGAAGCTCTTGGAAGAGAGCTTGGAGGAATGGATAGCCTCCAATCCCTCCCTTCTCGGGGAGCCCCTGATGGTGCTCGGCCGCCAGGTGATGATCCCTGACGTCAAGGACCGCCTCGACATCTTGGCCCTGGACCCTCAGGGTAACGCGGTCATCGTCGAGTTGAAGCGGGGCAAGCTCAGCGACCCGGTTGACATGCAGGCCCTGCGATATGCGAGCTACATATCAAAGTGGAGCTACCCCGATTTCGAGAACCAGGCTCGGGCCTACCTGGGCAAGTCGGGAGACCCGGATTTCAACTTCAACGAGACCTTTGAGCAGTTCTGCGCGGATTGCGGGGTAGATGAAGCGCCTGATATCAACACAGATCAGCGGATGGTGATTGTCGGATCTGAGGTGAGGGACAAGCTGGGAAGCGTTGCGCTATGGCTACGGGATCGCGGCGTTGACATCAAGGTGATTGAGGTCGAGCTCTTCCGCGATGGCGACACCCTCCTTCTGGAACCTCGTGTGATCATTCCTCTGCCGGTCAGCAAGTTCGCTGAGACAGGAAAGCGGTCATCCCCAGGTGTCTCGCAGCCCTGGCTCAGCGACGGCAAGACGTGGCATCTCGAGAAGAGGTGCAGCCGTCAGACGCGAGGGATGCTGATCAAGCTCGATGACATGATCCATGACAGCTATGAGGTTGATGGCCCTCGCTGGGATCAGAAGAACTACGTAGCGTATCGCATCGACAGCTACAACTGGCTCGCGGTGGTTACCCGGCCCACTGCGCTGATGCTGATCTTCGATCATGTCCGCTCAGGAGCTTTCACCCAAGCCAGGCTGGCGCAGGACCTGGGGGTGCAGGAGTTCGAGGGCGATTCTCCTCTATCAGAGAGGCTTGCGCTTCCAAGTTCGGTGCAGGTGAAGCCCCGCAACGAAGGCACTGACCGGGTCTTTCTACGGGTGAAAGAGGGTTTCGATTTGGAGAGTGAGGCGTTTCTCGGTTTCCTTGGGAAAGCGTACAAGGCATTCTCCAGGAAGGCCTTATAGTCAGTGAAACACTACGCTATCATACCTCACAAATAACCAGTGATAACCCCCGCCAGATCATGAATCACCGGATCCTCCGGGACCGGCGCCCCACTCCACACAAACGCCTCCTCCCACGTATGCATCCCCTGGAAGTGCGTGCTCCCGAACACCGCGGGGGCCTTGGTGGTTCCTTTGGGATCGAAGCCGGGATGGGTGAGGGCGACGAGGTCGGGGCCGAGGGGGGTGCGCGGGCCGGTGTAGATGGCGTCGCGCGCGAAGACGTGGGAGATGACGGGGTCGCCGTTGTAGGTGAGCGCGCGGAGTTTCCCCGCGATCTCGTCGCGTAGGGCCGGGGCGTCGTCGGGTTCCACGCAGCCGCGGGGGAAGCGGGCCTTGGCGTTGAGATAGATGCGCCCCGGGTCGAGGGCGAAGGCGCGGGTGGTCGGCGCGATGTCGGCCACCGTCGCGGGGGCGTCGGTGCGATAGGAGAGGTAGCCTTGCTCCCGCAGCCACGCGTTCAGCCGCACCTCCTGGCGCACTGCGCAGAAGCCGTGATCGGAGAGCAGGAAGAAGCCCTCGCCCTCGCGGTCGCCGGAACGGTTGGCGTGGAAGCGGTCCCAGAGGTCTCCGACGGCCTCGTCCACTGCGCGGTAGTAGGCCATGGCGCGGTCGTGGCGCGAGTCGCGCTCGTCCACTACCGCGTTCCACAAGAAGTGGTGCAAGCGGTCTGTCCCCGTGACCACGAACTGGAAGTAATCCCATTCCTCGCGCTCCCAGAAATAGGTCATGGCGCGACGGCGAGTGGCATGCGTGGCGTCGAGGTCGTCGAGCAGCTTGTCGGGCGATTCGCGGGCGACCTTGGAGTCCACGTCAATCCGATAGCCCAGGCGCTCCAGGGCCGGCAGGTGCTCGCGCGGCCACACGCTCTTGCTCAACTCGATGGCCACGAACCCGGCCACCAGCGCGCCGGGGAATTGGCGCGCGGGATAGGTGGCGGGCTGATTGATGACACAGCAACGGAGGCCGCGCGCGCCGAGCTTGTCCCAGAACGTGGGAACCGCGAGGTCGGAGAAGAAGGGGAAGCGCAGTTGGTAGGTCGCGGGATCAACGTCGGTGAAGCCGAAGATGCCGTGCTCGCCGGGGTTCGCTCCCGTCATGAAGGAGGACCAGCTTACCGAGGAAACAGGCGGCAGCGCGGCCTTCATCTGATGCAGCCTACCGCCGGCGAGAATGGCGGCCGTGCGCGGCATCACGCCCTTCTCCGCGAGCTGACGCAACAGCCCGAACGGCACCCCATCCAACCCCACCACACACGCGCGCTTCTTCGCCCGTCTCCCGAACCGCATTCCTCAATCCTCCGATCGCGGTGGAAGCAGCGGCTCCAGAGCCGCGATCAGGGCGGGCAGGTGGGTGGAGATCAGATCCCAGATCCGCTCGTGATCTATGTCGTCGTATTCGTGAGCGAGCACGTGGCGCTGTCCGATC
>CAZUGW010000196.1:2004-6479 GCA_964620055.1 uncultured bacterium | reverse complement strand
CTTGAGCGCGAGGCTCAGCATCGCCTTGGTGGTCGCGGTCCCAGCGGTGACGGTGGTGTTGCCGTAAGCACCGGCCGCCGCTTTGCCGCCGGTGGCCAGTCCGAGCCCGCCGCCGTTGCCGGCCGTCACCGTGTTGTCCGTCTGCTCGGCGACGCTGGTCAGGTTGGCGTTGGTCCAGGCCGAGAAGTTCGCGGTGCCGGAGGCGTCCGGCAGGGCCGTGGCGATGGCCGCCACTACCAGGGCGTTGGCCACGGCGGTGGTGGCGCCGGGGATGGAGCCGCTGGTATCAACAGTGGACTCCACGCCGCCCGCGGTCACATCCCACGGGTCGCCGGAAGGGGCTGCACCCCGGATCGCAATGATGCGACCCAGTTGGTGATTGCCGGAGTCGCTGGTGGTCGGCGCGCCCTGGGTCCCGTTGTAACGCGACCAGAACACCGTGAGGCGCGTCGCGGCGGTGCCGCCGGCGGTGCCGGTCCCCTGGGGCGAGTTCGTTACCGCGGTCCAGGTTCCGCCGTTCTGATTCGAGATGGAGATGGCTTCGTTCGCGGTCTCCAGGAACAGCAGCAGAATGTCGTTCGTCACGATCCCAGTCGGGAGCGCGGGCGTGATCGCGGCGGTGCCGGAGGCCACGGCCCCCGCGGCAGCGAACGCAGGGGTACTACTGCCCGCGCTGACGGTGATGTAGTTGGTCTTGGTATTGGTGTTGTTGCCGCTCGCATTGGTCGCGGTCAGCGCGACGGTGTAGCTGCCGCCGTTGCTGTAGGTGTGAGACGGGTTCTGCGCGGTGGAGGTCCCGGTGTCGCCGAACGTCCACGACCACGAGGTCGGGGAGTTCGTCGAGGTGTCGGTGAAGGTTACTGACAACGGAGCGGTCCCGCTCGTCGGCGTGCCGGTGAAGTTCGCCACCGGGGCCGCCGGGTTGACGCTGATGTAGTTGCTCTTGGTGTTGGTGTTGTTGCCGTAGGCGTTTGTGGCTGTCAGAGCCACCGTGTAGCTGCCCGTGCTGTTGTAGACATGGCTGGGGCTCTGCGCGGTGGAGGTTCCGCTGTCGCCGAACGTCCATGACCAGGAGGTCGGGGTGTTCGTGGAGGTGTCCGTGAAGGCCACCGTCAACGGGGCATTGCCGCTGGTGGGATTGCCGGTGAAGTTCGCCACCGGCGGGCTGCCGCCACCGTACGCCGGCACCGCCACGATCCACAGGTCGAGCCGCCCGGAGGCGCCCCAGTTGCTGGTGAAGGCGATGTACTTGCCGTCTCGGCTGACGTTCGCGCGGGGCGAGTCGTAGTAGTTGACGTAGTTGGAGTAGTGGTGGCAGATGTGCCGCACCTCTCCAGTGCCGTTAGTGCGGATCAGGAACACCTCGTCCCGCAGGGTATTGTTCGGGGGGGTGCCGACGTCATACGTAGAGAGCTCCACCCAGTTCTCGTCATCTGCCAGGAAGGAGATGTGCTCGCCGTGACTCCAGTTGCTGCCCCAATTGTAGACGACGCTGAAGGAGTGAGGGGTGGCGAGGTTGCGGAAGGTGATCTGGTTGTTGTAGTTGTCGTGACCGGCGCAGGTGTTGGTGCCGTTGTCGGAGTGGCCGGGGGCATAGTCCGGCGCGGCGTCGGTGAGGGTGGTGTTCGTGCCCAACTGCGTATCGTACACGACCACATCGTTGTTACCCAGCTTTACCGCCAGGTAGCGCCCGGACTTGTCAATCTGCACCTCATCGTGGCTGCTGTCGGAGACGTTCACGAGCACTTGGTCCGTGCTCAACTTGTAGACCCCGAAGCCGGTCTTGTTGCTCCCATTGCTGAGCGAGAACGCGAAGACATCGTCGTTGACGCTCTTGCTCTGCTGCACGAACATCGTCGTCCCGGAGATGAACCGTCCCGTCAGGTCTTTGACCAGCGTCCACGCCTGGGTGTTGACATTGTACTTCCAGAGGTAGGTCCCCGCGTGGCAGTGGATCACGTTGTCATCCGACCCGCTCCAGATGCCGTCATCCCACGCCGGAGCGCCGCCGCTGGGCGGATTGGTGGCATAGAGCGCGCGCTTGCTGCCAACGAGCAGGAAGTTGACTGGATCGAAGTCCTGGCAATAGCTGCCTCCGTTGTCCAGGTTAAAGAAGGCGATGTGCCCGTTGTTCTTGCTGAACGTGGGCCAGTAGGAATAGGAGGTGCCCATGTTGGCGCCATCAGCGGAGTCGGTGACTCGCATGATGAGGTTGCCGTAGCTCGGGTCGGCGACCTTCGCCCCCTTCGCCGGAGGCGTCGGGGCGGGGCTGGGCCAGTAGGCCAGCGCGCTGGTCGCGGCAATCGCGAGGATTGCCAGTGTCAAGAAGATGCGCGTGAGAGACCTTCCAAACTTGAACTGTAACTGCTTCATCTGTGGTTCCCTTCCCCCTAACAGCTAGTGGACGACGTACACTACAAACGTCAGGGCGCACCAAGACGCGCGGCTCTCACCTCCCTTCGCGGCCACGCGGGCCGAAAACGATTCCTGGCGCGGCACGTCAGGTTTGCGACGAAACGCGCCTATGCTACAAAAACATGCGACTCCAGACATTGGACGGGCTGACACGGTTCTTGTAAAAACTGACAATGG
Organism: uncultured bacterium; assembly: GCA_964620055.1. Taxonomy (GTDB): domain Bacteria; phylum Armatimonadota; class Hebobacteria; order Hebobacterales; family Hebobacteraceae; genus CAZUGW01. The sequence continues at coordinate 3,887 of CAZUGW010000196.1, read as the reverse complement.
CCGAGGCTCGGAAACGTGGGGCGCTTTGCAGTTCGGGCCGGGGCGGGTCCGAGCGCCCAACCCCGGCCCGAATGAGTTCCTGGCTACGGCGCGGCCGTGATCTTCACTAGATCGGTGGAGTTAGTGAAGGCGGTGCTGCCCGTGCCTCCGACCTTGACGCGCACTTGCACCGTCCCGCCGGAGATATACTGCGACGGGTTGGACACGCTCGGCGTGACCGTGCTGTCCGTCGTCGTCAGCGTGCCCGTGACGATGGAAGTCCAGGCCGCGGTGGAGTAGTTGTAAGCGTACACCGTCAGCGGTTGCGTGCCAGTATTCACCTTTCCCTCGGTCGTCACGACCAGGGAGGAGAGCGAACCCAGGCCGGTGTTGTAGGTGTAGCTCACCTGGGCCGTATACTTGTTCTGGGCCTTCGTCGCGGTGATCACCAGGTAGACGTTGTCCGAGGTATGGACGCTGGTATGATCCCCGGAGGCGACCGTGCCGTTGTTCACCGTCAGAGAGGCGCACGTGTAGTCCTGCGGGGGGCCGGTCGCGGTGATGTAGTTCGTCTTGGTCTCGCCGTCCGAGCCGGCCGAGTTAGTGGCCGTGAGGGTCACCGTATAGCTTCCCGCGTTGTTATAGACGTGGCTGGGGCTCTGCGCAGTGCTCGTGCCGCCGTCCCCAAAGGTCCAGGACCAAGAGGTGGGATTGCCGGTGGAGGTGTCGGTGAAGGCCACCGTCAACGGCGCCGCCCCCGAGGTCGGGTTGCCGGTGAAATTCGCCACCGGTGGAGTCGGGCCAGAGGCGGGAACCTGCACGACGAACAAGTGGAGGAGGCTGGCGTTCCAGTTGCTCGTGAACGCGATGTACTTGCCGTCCCGGCTGATGTTGGCGCGCGGCGAAGACCAGTAGTCCGTGACGTTCGAGTAGTGATGGCAGATATGCTGCACTTCCCCGCTGCCGTTCGTCCGGATGAGGAAGATCTCTTGCCGCAGGTAGTTGTCTGGCGGAGTCGAACCATCATAGGTAGCCAGCTCCACCCAGTTCTCGTCCGCGGCGAGCATGGAGAGGTGCTCGGCGTGCGTCCAGTTGCTTCCCCAGTTATAGACCACGCCGAAGCTGTGGGGCGTGGCCAGGTTGCGGAAGGTGATCTGATTGTTCCAGTTGTCGTGCCCGGCGCAGTTCCCAGTCCCATTGTCCGAGTGACCGGGAGCGAAGTCCGGGGCGCCGTCCGTGAGGGTAGTGTTCGTGCCCAACTGGGTGTCGTACACGATCACTGTGTTGTCGAGCAGCTTCGCCGCCAGGTAGCGCCCGACTTTGTCAAGCTGCACCTCGTCGAAGCTGGAGTTCTGGACGTTCACCAGGAGCTGATTGGTGTCCCGCTTCCACATCGCGTACCCCGTTGACGTGCTGAAAGAGAAGACGTTGTCGTCCAGGCTGCGGTGCATCTGCATTATGCTCGTGGGACTGCCGGCCAGACCGGCGCCGCTGAAGTCCTTGATCAGCGTCCACGTGGTAGAGTTCACATCATAGGACCAGAGCTTGAGCCCCCCGATCTGATGATTGTAGATCAAGGAGGGGGTGAGTCCACTCCAGATCGAGTCTTGCGGGTCAACCTTCACGAAGTCCGGATCCCTGACGGGGTACGCGAAGTTACTGCCCACCAACTCGAAGTTCACGGGGTCAAACCGCTGGATCTTCGTCGGGGCGTTGACAGTACCATTGATGCTGTACATCAGGATCAGCGTGTTGTCCTTGTTGAACGTGGGCCAGTAGGAGTAACAGGTGCCGTAGTCGTTGCCACCGCCCTCGTCCGAGACCCGCATGAGAGTCGAGCCAAAGCTGGGATCGGTGATCTTCACGCCCCTGGCCGGCAAGGGCGGGTTATCCGTAGGCCATCC
>CAZUGW010000196.1:0-1994 GCA_964620055.1 uncultured bacterium | reverse complement strand
TCTTTCGTCTCCCTTCCCCCTTGACAGATGTTGAACAGCGCAGACAGTGAGTCACGCGACAGGCGCGCCCGGCCCCGGCCTCTCGCAAGACTCCACTCTCACCTCCTCTCTGCGGTCAGGCCAAGGCGACACGCCTCGATAGTACACCGGCGTGCGGCCGCAGGCATTGGACGCGCTGACGCGGTTCTTGTATAATCTGACAATGACCGAGGGGCGGGAACCGCGTGACGTTCGCCTTGACTGGATGATCCGAGCGCGACGCTCCGAGTTCGCGCTCTCCGCTTCCGTGCCGCTCTGGGCCTACGCGGGGCCGTACCCGGTCGCCACCCCGCTGGATATTGACGTCCACCCTGGCATCGAGGTAGGGATCACCCTGTCAGGCCGGGTGGAGCGGCACTTCGCCGACTATCTCCTCCCCGGCGCTCCCGGCGACGTCTGGCTCTGCGCCATGTGGGAGCCCCACGCGTGGCGTGTTATCGAGCCCGGCGCGGAACGCGTCGTGCTCATCTTCCTCCCGGAATTCCTCCGGGACGAGATGCTCGGCGACCTCCCCTGGCTGAGTCTCTTCACCGCCCCGCCCAGCCAGCGCCCTCATGTGACCACCCCCGAATTGCGCCGCGCGGTCCTGATGACGGGGCGGAAACTCTACGACGACATCGTGGCGAAGCAGCCCGGCTGGCAGACCGCGGTTCGCCTGGGCTTGCTGCGGCTGCTCTTCGATCTCAGCCGAGGCTGGCGGCCGCCCGAGGAGGCGCGCGCCGTTCCGCGCGCCGGCAATCTCAACCGCATTATGCCCGCGCTCACCCTCCTCCACGCGCGCAACGCCCACGGCCTTTCCCTAGTCGAGGCGGCGAAAGCGTGCAATCTGGGGCAGACGCGATTCGGCACGCTCTTCCGGGAGACCATGGGGTTGAGCTTTGGGCAGTTCCGCCAGCGCGCCCGCCTCGCCTCCGCCGCGCGCCTCTTGCTCACCACCGACCTGACTCTCGACGATATCGCCGCACAACTGGAGTTCACCGACAGCAGCCACCTCCACCGCGCCTTCGTCAAGCACTACGGCTCCACTCCTGGGCAGTACCGCGAACGGCATCGGTGAACACAGCCGGCCCAAACCCTGTCATCTCCCAAGAGGAACGACCGACCGGCGGGGAGTAAGACAGCCGCGCTGATCTACCACAGGAGACCGATCTATGGAACTGCGCGATATGGCGAAGCGGACCATCATTGACTGCCACGCCCACTTCGGCGGCGAGGATCTGGACGCGATTGACGGGATGATGGAGAAGGAACTGTCGGCCGGGGTGAAACAGGTCGCGCTGGTGATGACCAGCGTGCCCAGCCGCCCCAATGCGAACGCGCAAGCGATCTATGCGAAGAGCCGCTATCCCGACCGCCTCTTCCTCTTCGCCGGCCCGGACTACGCCCATGTCAGCCAGGACGTGGATCAGCGGCTCACCTACTCCTTTCCGCAGCAGGTGGACCGGCTCCTCGCGATGGGAGCGGATGGGATCAAGCTCATCAACGGCAAGCCGAACTGCCGCAAGGACTCCGGGATCGCGCTGAACTCCGCGGTATATGACAAGTTCTTCGCCCGCGTCCAGGAGCGCGGCCTCCCGCTGCTGTGGCACGTGAACGACCCCGAGGAGTTCTGGAACCCGGACGAAGCGCCGGAGTGGGCGAAAGGGCCGGGCTGGCTCTACGATGACAGTTTCCCGACAAATGAATCGCTGTATCAGGAATGCGAGGCGGTGCTGGCGAAGTACCCGAACCTCACCGTGATGTTCGCGCACTTCTATTTCCTGTCCGACTTCCTCGACCGCGCCGCGGAGTTGCTGGATCGCTACCCCAACGTCTATCTCGACCTGGCGCCAGGGATCGAGATGCTGCACAACTTCACCAAGCGCCCTGACGCCGCGCGGGAGTTCTTCCTCAAGTATCAGGACCGAATCGTCTACGGGGTGGATTTCAGCCCACGCTTCTCGCTCTCCCGCATC
>CAZUGW010000195.1:0-6492 GCA_964620055.1 uncultured bacterium | reverse complement strand
CCCCGGATCTTCCATGTCAACTGGTTCCGCACCGATGAGAGCGGCGAGTTCCTCTGGCCGGGTTATGGGGAGAACCTGCGCGTCATCGAGTGGGTCTTGGATCGGTGCCGTGGGGAGGCCGACGCGCGGCGGACCGCCATCGGCTGGGTCCCCTACCCGGAAAGTTTGGACCTCGCCGGCCTGCAGATCTCGGACGAGGACATGGAGAAGCTGCTCGCCGTCAACCGCGAGGATTGGCTGGAGGAGACGAAGGACGTCACCACGTTCTTCGCGCAGTTCGGCGACCGCTTCCCCAAGGAGATGTGGGACCAGCACCAGGGCCTGCAAATGCGCCTCCAGGCCCCGATTTCTCTGCTCAAGCCCGGCATCGAGGTGCGGCCGCTGGCGGTGGCCTTGAACGAGACCATCGCGCGGGAAAACCCGCACGTCTACAACATGCTCTCCGAGTTCGGCCGGCGCGCCTACTTCCCGAAAGGGATTCTCAGCCAGAGCGCGGAGGCGAAGGAGAAGGCGAAGCGGTTCGACGCCACCATCGGCATCGCCCGGGAGAACGGCAAGCCGATGTTCCTGCCGTCGGTGATGCAGCACTTCCCCGGCCTCACCCCCGCGGAGGCCCTCACCTACGCTCCGGCCACCGGCCAGCCCGCGCTGCGCCAGCAGTGGCGCGAGTTGCTGCTCGCGAAGAACCCCAGCCTCGCGGATAAGAGCTTCTCCCTCCCCATCGTCACCAGCGGCGTCACCCACGCGCTCAGCCTGATCGGCGACCTGTTCGTGGAGCGGGAGTCGGTGGTGCTGCTGCCGGACAAGTTCTGGGAGAACTACGAGTTGCTCTTCGCCGCCCGCTTCGGCGCGCAGTTGGTGCTCTACCCGTTCTTCAACGCGGAGGGTGGGTTCAACGTCGAGGCCCTGCGCCAGGCCCTGGCCACCCGCGTCGGGAGCCGGAGGACGCTGGTCATCCTGAACTTCCCGAATAACCCGACCGGGTACTCGATCACCAAGGACGAGGCTGACGGCATCGTCGCGGCCCTGCTCGAGGCGGCCGACAATGGCTGCAACCTCGTGGTGGCCACGGACGATGCTTACTTCGGCCTCTTCTATGATGAGAACGCGCTGCACGAATCGCTCTTCGCCCGCCTCGCGGGGGCGCATCCGCGCCTCCTCGCGGTGAAGGTGGACGGTCCGACCAAGGAGCAGTTCGTGTGGGGCTTCCGCACCGGCATGCTCACCTTCAGCGCTCGCGCCGCGCTGAGCGAGGAGAAGCTCTACGCGGCCCTGGAGCAGAAGGTCGCGGGGGCCATCCGCAGCGCCATCTCCAACTGCTCCCAGCCCGCGCAGTCCGTCTTGAGCAAGGCCCTCGCGGGCGACGCCCTCGCCGCCGAGCACGCAGAGAAGCGCGCCCTCCTGGAGGCAAGAGCCAAGGAAACGCAGGCGATTCTGAGCAACGGCGATTTCGGCGATGTGTGGGAGCCCTACGCCTTCAACGCCGGCTACTTCATGTGCCTCAAACTCAAGCACGTCCCGGCCGAGGCCTACCGCAAGCACCTCCTGGAGAAGCACGGCATCGGCGTGATCGCGGACGGCGAGACCGACATCCGCGTCGCCTTCTCGGCCGTGGAAGAGAGCGACCTGCGCGAGCTCTTCACCACCATGGCGGAGGCGGCGCGAGAGATGGCGTAGGGGGGACAAGTCAGCATGGAGCCGCGATCGGAGCTGGTCAACGCGAACGGCGCTCGCCTCTGGACCGCCCTCCAGGGCCGGGGGAGGCCGATGGTCCTGTGCCACGGCGGCCCGGGCGGCTATGACTACCTTGGGCCGATCGCCGCGATGGTGGACGATGTCTGCTTAGTGCTTCGCTATGACCAGCGCGGCAGCGGCCGATCTGAGGCAATTCCACCATATACGGTAGACGTGTTCGTGGAGGACCTGGAGTCGTTGCGAACACACTTCGGACTCGCGAACTGGGTCGTCGGCGGCCACTCCTGGGGAGCAGGGCTGGCTCTGGCCTACGCGACCCGGTATCCACAGCACACGCGCGCCCTCGTGTACCTCTCCGGGACAGGGATAGATCCGAGATGGCATGAGGAGTACCAGGCGAACCGCCTCGCCTGCCTATCGGAGGCCGAGCGCCAAGAGTTCGAAGACCTGACCCGCCGCCTAGACGCCTCCACAGACGACGAGGGGATAGGGATGCAGGCGCGCAGGAGGCACCTGTCTCGCAGGACCGATGTGTTCGATGCAGCCTCCGTCGGCGACCTTCCGACTTTCGAAGAGCACCCGACAAGTGACGAAGTTAACCGACTGGTCGGGGCGGACTGGGACGCCTACATGCAACGCCCGGCCTTCCGCAAATCCGTCTGCAGCCTTACTATGCCAGCGCTTCTTCTCCATGGCGACGCAGACCCAAGGCCGGCGCATTTCGCCCAGGCCTTGGCCGACTCGCTCACCTGTGCTGACTTCGGGCTCATCCCGCGGGCCGGTCACTACCCGTGGATCGAGCAGCCGACGCTGGTGCGAGCGGCGCTGAGCAGGTTCCTCGCGGGTCCGGCCTAGGCCGCGCGCCGCAAGAGCCAGCCGGGTTGGGCAAGGCCTCGCGTCCTGCCGGGAGCTACTGAACCGCCGTCACACTCTCCCAGAGATCCCCGACCTGCAGCGGGTTGAACGCGCGGACGCCGCGGACGCGGAATTCCTGTTCGCCGTTGTACAGCACCACGCCCGCGGTCACGCGCTCTCCCCCCAACGCCCGGAAACGCTCCAGTCCTTTGACGAAATCCACGGAGAAGGTGCTGGCTGACTTGATCTCCACTGGCGTGAGATCTCCCGTTTCTCTGATCAGCAGATCCACCTCGTTGCCGTGGGAATCGCGGTAGTAGTAGAGCTCGGGCCGAAGGCCCTTGTTGAGTCCGCCCTTGACGATGTCTGCGATCACCAGGTTCTCGTAGAGCTGGCCGCGCAGGGGATCGCGGGAGGCCTGCTCTTCAGTATGGATGCCCAGCAGGAACGCGGCCAGGCCGACGTCGGTGAAGTAGATCTTGGGGGACTTGACCACGCGCTTGCGGATATTCTCGAAGAACGGCGGCAGTTCGAACACGACATACGAGGCCTTCAACACGCTCAACCAGTTCCGGAGAGTCGTGCTGGACACCCCCACATCGTTGGAGAGCGACGCGAGGTGAACGACCTGTCCCACGCGACCGGCCAACAGCGTGAGGAACTGCTGGAATCCCGTGAGGTCGCGCAACTGGATCAAGGCCCGCACATCGCGCTCGACATAGGTCTGCAAGTAGCTATTGTAGAACCTGCGCGGTTCGAGGCTCTCCTCATGAAGCCGCGGGAAGCACCCGCGCACGGCCAGGTCATAGGGGCGATAGGCGGACTGATAATGCCGAAGTTCGCGGACGGAGAAAGGCCACAGTGACAGCACCGCGGTTCGTCCTGCCAGCGACTGGCTGATCGCCTCGTGGAGTCGCGGTTGATGACTGCCGGTCAGGATGAACCGCCCGCGCCGGCCGTCCTTGTCCACTATTCCCTGGAGATAGGAGAGCAGCGTCGGGAGGCGCTGCACCTCATCCAGAATCCCGCCGCCTTCCACCTGACCGAGAAATCCTCGTGGGTCGGCCTCGGCCGCAAGCCGGACATCGGGGTCCTCCAGAGAGAAGTAAGGCTTCTCCGGGAAGGTCATGCGGGCCAGCGTCGTCTTGCCAGACTGCCGGGGACCCAGGATGGTCACCACCGGATACTCGGCCGCGGACCGAATCAACTCTACCGTGATGTCTCGAGTAACCACAGTTGGGTGATTGTATCCTGGATTGTGCAAAAGTCAAGTCGAGCTTCCGATTTGCACAAGTCCGCTGGTACCCCATAGAAACGCCCGGAGGCAACAGCACGGGTGCGGGCGACAGCGACTAAGCCGTTTCTATACCCTATACCCTAGACCCTAAACCCTATCCCCTATCCCCTATCCCCTACTCCTCCTATCCCTCGGGTGCTTCCCCGTGATCGCGGTGCGCAGCGACACGCTGGGCCGGAACACGAGCGACCACGTGGGCGGAAGCTTGAGCTCCTCCTGCGTGCGCGGGTTGGTGCCCCGGCGGGCCTTGCGCTTGCGCGGCTCGAAGACCCCCAGCCCGGCAAGTTGCACCTTCTGATGCTTCCGCAGTTCCTCGGTGATCACCTCAATCGCAGCGTCGAGAACCTCGGTCACCACGCGCTTCCGGTGCCCGGTTGACTCGACGACCTGCTCGACGATATCGGGCTTCTTCAACTGACTGAACCTCCTCAAGATGAAGGCTGAGATGAGTGCGATGTAGGGTTCGACTCTCCCCTCGGCATATCCTTCTGTCAAACGGGCAATCGGGGCTGTGTCGCCATACCGCGGGCTGCCGAGAGCGGAAGCCGGGTGCGCCGCCGGTCTAGCGAAGCGATCCCGCCCTCCAACGCACGCAAGCTGCCATCCTGAGCGCAGGTTGTCATCCTGAGCGAAGCGAAGGATCAATCTCCGAGTAATGCCACTCGCCGCTTGGGGCGAGTGGACACCTTCTTGAGGAGTCTCCCATGCCCATCATCGAAGTGAGCGGACCGTTCCTCACCACCGAGCAGAAGCGCGCCCTGGCCCGCGGCCTCACCGACGTCGCCGCCACGGTCTACGACCGCCCGAGGGACCAGATCATCGTCCTCCTCCGGGAGAACCAGCCGGAGAACGTGGGGGTGGGAGGGGAGTTGGTTTCTGACCTGCGCAATCGGTAGGGCCATAGTGCCTCGCTCGGCTCGCTGTCATCCCGAGCCGCCCTGCGGAGCCTTGGCGAAGCAGGGCTTCGCGAGGGATCATAACCGGCACGGAAATGCCGCGTTGTACCACTCCGCGGCCAGGTCCTGGTCTTGCCGGCCATCATGCAGACGAAGTAGCCTCGGCCCATGCTATTGTCTCTCTCGTCAACGGCCTTCCTTGCAGGTCATGATCCCTCGCATAACTCGCCTGCGCTGCGCTTCGGCGAGTCGCTCGGGATGACAGACGCTTATTTCATATTCCTCCGCAGCCGCTTCACCAGCTCTTTCGCGGGCAACGTATTCAGCACCTCCCCCTTCTCCACCCACCCCCGCCGCGCGGTGGAGACGCCGAAGCGCATCACCGGGAGTTGCTCGGCGGCGTGGGAGTCGGTGTTGATGAGGAGCGGGACCCCGAGGGACTTGGCGTGCCGGGCGTGGGTGTCCTTGAGATCGAGCCGGTCGGGATAGGCGTTGATCTCCATCGCCACGCCGAGTCTGGCCGCGGCCCTCAGCACCGCGTCGAGGTCCACCTGGTAGGGCTCGCGCTTGCCGATGATGCGGCCGGTCGGGTGGGCCATCGCGTCCACGTAGGGGTTCGCGAGGGCTTTGAGGATGCGCGCGGTCATCGCCCCCTCCCCCATCTTCCAGCCGGAGTGCACGGAGGCGATCACGAAGTCGAATTGCGCCAGCACCTCGTCGGGATAATCGAGGCTGCCGTCCCGCTTGATATCCACCTCGGTCCCGTTCAGGACCATGATCCCCGGCACGACCCGCTGCGCGGCCTCGATCTCCTGGGTGCGTTTCGCGAGCATCTCGAGGGGCACGCCGGAGGCGATGGTCTGCGAGGGCGAGTGATCGGTGATGGCGACGTACTCGTACCCCAGTTCCTTGGCGGCGCGCACCATCTGCTCGATGGTGTGGTGGCCGTCGCTCCAGGTGCTGTGCATCTGCAAGTCGCCGCGAATGTCGGACAGCTCGATCAGCGCGGGTAGTTTGCCCTCCCGCGCCGCCTCCAATTCTCCCTGGTCCTCGCGCAGTTCCGGCTCGATCCACGGCAGACCGACCGCGGCATACATCTCCTCCTCCGTCGCCCCGCCGACGCGCTTCTCCTCTTTTGCCGTGACCTTGAATACGCCGTACTCGTTGAGCTTCAGCTTCTTGCGCACCGCCATATCGCGCAGCGCGATGTTGTGCTCCTTGGAGCCGGTGAAATACTGCAAGGCCGCGCCGAAGGATTCGGGGGCCACCACGCGGATATCGGCCTGCATCCCCGCGTGCGTCATCACCGTGGACTTGGTGGGGCCATGTGCGATCACCTCGGAGACGAGGTCCATGGTGACAAAGCGCTCCATCACGGCCTCGGGCTGGTCGGAGGTGACGAGGAGGTCAATGTCGCCGATGCTCTCTTTGGCGCGGCGCAGGCTGCCCGCGGCCTCCATCTGTTCGATCGGCGCGCCGGTGCGGAGGTGCTCCATGATCTGCTGGGCCAAGGCCGAGGCCACGCCCAGCGTGGCGCGCTGGCCGAAGCTCTTGATCTGCCCGATGCCGCGCAGAATGTCCTGCTCGCTCTTCTCGCCCAGGCCGCGCATGGTGCGCAACTGCCCCTCCTGCGCGGCGTGCTCCAACTGCTCGACAGTGGTGATGTCCGCCTCCATGAGCAGCTTCACGGTCTTGGGTCCGACGCCGGGGATCTTCAGGAACTCGAGCACCGTAGGCGGGAACTCTCGA
>CAZUGW010000194.1:4146-6502 GCA_964620055.1 uncultured bacterium | reverse complement strand
GCCTTGCCACTGTCGGCCACCACCAGCGTCACCTTCCCCTCGCCTTTGCGAACCAGCAGCGGCACGAGCGCGCCGTCGCCGGTCTGGAGCAGCGCGCGAATCCACCGCTTCTCGTCATAGCGCACCAGCAGCCGCGCGTTAGAGTCGGCGGCCTTGCGGCCGAGAACCCTGTTGAGTTGTGCCGGGCCGAGGGACTTGGGCTTCGCCGCGGCGAGCTTCGCGCGATAGAGATCGGCGATGGTCTGGAAATCGCGCGGTCGCCTGGGCAGCGCGCGCAGACGCGGGTCGGCGAGGTCAATGTCCGCGCCCTCATCGCCCGGCCCGCGCACATCGCCCGGCCGCTTCAGCGTGTCGGTGAAGAACCGGTAGAGTCCTTCACGAGCGTGTTCCGGCACCGCGTGCTCGCAGTGGTGCTCCTCCAGCGTGCACTCCTTTGCTCCCAGCGCGCGGTACGCGCGCGCGGCCTCCGCCACCGCGCGCCGCGCGCCAACGATGGGGAAGAGGGGATCGCGGGTGCCGGTGAACACGCGCTGGGGTTTCGGTGCCACGGCTGCGAGCAGGTCGTGGTACTCCACCCCCGCGGCCGAGAGGCCTGGCACAGCCTCGCAGTGGCACCACGCGCCGGAGCCAAGGCTGGCATGATGCTGGAACAACGTGGGCGCGCAACACGGCGCGGAGGCGGCGATGCGCGGATCCACGGCGGCGAAGAACACGGTCTGATTTCCGCCCCCCGAGGCCCCGGTTACGCCGATGCGCCGCTCGTCCACGAACGGCAGGCCCGCGAGATAGGTGAGGGCCGCGGCATTGTCGGCGACCATGATCCCCTGAACCGTGAGCCCCGCCATCACCGGATACCACAGCGCGTGCCCGGCGCCCGCGCGCTCGTCCGCCTCGGGATAATCCACGAACAGCACCACGAACCCCCGCCGCGCCAGCCCCCGGCAGCGCCGCGCGTAGGACACCGTGGACTTGCCCGCGTAGGAGTGCCCGTGTACGTGGATCACCGCGGGCGCGGGCTGGGTCAGCCCGTCGGGAACATAAAGATGGCAGGTGATGTACCAACCTCTCCCGCGCTCAATCACCACGGGCTGAATCGAGAAGCCGTCGTACTGCACCGCCGCCCGCTCCGTCACCCGCGTCGGCTTGGCCGGCAACGCACGCGGCGAGAGACCGAGGTGGCGCACCACCGTCGCCCTCACCTCCGCCAGCCGCGCCTGCACCTGCTTGGCCGACCGGCCGCGGTAGTCATAGATCGGCTTGCCCTCCAGGGCCTGCATGGACAGGTCCTTGAGCAGGTTCTGATACCCCAACTCCTTGGGCGGATCGCCGTAGAAGTCCGGCTCTCGCAGCAGACTGGTGATCTCGTTGGCCATCGCGCTTCACTCCCTCTCATCTCTCGTTGCCGGAGGCTTGATTAGGCGCGGGGAGGGAGGCGTCCTGCATGGCGTAGACAGGGCGGAGGGAGGAGGCTACAATGGTAGCGCACTGGAGGGCTGAGGAAGATGGCACCTCTCCGACATACGATACATGCGGCGATCAGTAGAGACGAAGAAGGTTGGTATGTGGCCGAGTGCCTGGAGATTGCGGTGGCAACACAGGGTAAGACGCTGGATGAGACTTTGGCCAAGCTTCAGGAAGCAGTGGCTTTCTTCTTAGACGGTGAGGACCTAGCTGAACTGGGCCTAACAGCATCGCCGACAGTAGCGGTGAGTCTGGAGCTAGATCCCGTCTATGCCTAAGCTTCGCAGGCTCTCCTGCCGCGATGTAGTGGGCATCTTCTCTCGCTTCGGCTTCCAGATTGCGCACCAGCGTGGGAGCCACGTCAAGGTTGTCCGAATCTCTCAAAGCGGGGTCAGACAGACGCTCATGGTCGCCAACGAGAACGAGATCGGCCCAGGTCTGCTCCGCGCCATCTTCCGCCAGGCTTCCCAGTTCATACCCGCTGACGAGCTTCGCCCTTACTTCTACACGGACTGACAGGCATTGCGGGGCGATAAGCCGCGCGCGCCCCCACGGGTAACCTTAGAATGCCCTCAGAGCAACTGGAAGACCCCCATAGCGAACGCCGCCGCGCCCTCCTCATCGGCCTGGCGCTGCTCCTCTGTTACTCGTATTTCTACTACATCGGCGGCAACTGGAATGTGAACTCCCGGCACGCGCAGGTTCTCGCGCTGGCCGAGGACCATACTCTTGCCATTGACTCGTACTACCGGTCCACGGGCGACGAGGCCTATTACCGCGGGCACTACTACAGCGACAAATTGATCGGCCCCAGTCTGCTCGCGGTGCCGGTGTACCTGTTGGTGCGCCCGCTCGCCGCGCTCACCACCGACAGCTATGGGGCCACGCGCCTGCG
>CAZUGW010000194.1:0-4136 GCA_964620055.1 uncultured bacterium | reverse complement strand
GCCCTCCCTTCGGCCCTGCTGGGCGCGCTGCTCTATCTCTTCCTGGCCGAGTTGGGGATTGCAGCGGGCCTGCGCGCGTGGCTCGCGATGGCCTATGGGCTGGGCACGTTTGCCTTCCCGTATTCGACGGCCTTCTTCGGCCACCAACTTGGCGCGGTGTGCGCGGCCGGCGCGTTCATGCTGCTGTGGCGGATGAAGCAGGAGTGGACGGCGAAACGCGCCCTGGCCGCGGGCGCGCTCCTCGGCCTGGGCGCGGCCTCGGATTTCACCACCTTGCTCATCGCCTGCTTTCTCGGTCTCTACGCCCTCTGGGTCGCAAGCGGCCGCGGGGGAGGAAAGCGCGTGAGCCTGGGCCGCCTGCTGGCGCGCCTCGCGCCGCTGGTCGCGGTGGCGGCGATCCCGGTGGCCTTACAGCTTGGCGCGAACTGGTCGAGTTTCGGCAATCCGCTCGTCTTCCCGCACGTCCACCACGTGCAGGCGAGCTTCCGCGCGCGCCACACTTCGGGGCTGCTCGGGGTGCACCTACCCCAGCTCTTTCCCCTTTACCATCTCACCATAGGCAGTTGGCGCGGGCTGTTCTACGGCAGCCCGGTATTGCTGCTCGCGCTGCCGGGGTTCCTCTTGCTTGGCAGGACGCGGCGGGCGGAGGCGATTCTCATCGCCGCGGCCTGGGTTGGCGTCTTGCTGATGAGCGCAGGCTATGAGAACTGGACCGCGGGCACGACCTACGGGCCGCGCTATCAGATCGCGGCGATTCCGCTGTTGATGATTGCACTCGCGCCGGCCGCGGCGCGCTGGCCCTTCGCGTTCAAGGCCCTGGCGGCGATTTCCATCGGCTTCATGTTCGTCGTCACCGCCCACGCGCCGTTCTACATTCCCGAGGACCTGCGCGACCCGCTCGGCGTGGCCATCGGCGGGTTCTCCCGCGGCCGGCTCGACCAGCCCAACCTCGGCCTCGCGCTCGGCCTGTCCAACCTGGCGAGTCTGCTCCCGCTGATTGTGGCCGAGGCGGGTTTGCTCTTCGCGTTGTCGCGCACGTGGCCGCGGGGGAAGCAGGAAAGCCAGCCGCGGCCCTCGTAAGCCAACCGCACGCATCACCAGGAGGTGGCATCATGGAGTGGCAGCGTTGGGGCGAGCAGCTTACTGACTTGCTGGGCCTGAAGCGGTTGCCGGTCGCAGTGACTTACACCGACTCTCCGCCACAGGAGGCCTCGCGGGCGAAGTGCCGCGTCTGCGGCGCGCTGGTCGCGGCCTCGCGGGGCGAGGTCGTTGACCTCAGCGCCGAGAATTCCACCTGTCCCGGCGGCTCGCAGTACCTCGGCCTGATCCCGCTCGCGCCGGAGCGCGCGCCGGTGCTGCGCGAGTTCCTCATCAACGGTGAGAAGCTGTTCTCCTGCCCGACCGCCATCTACCGTTCCATGTTCTTATGCAAGGTCAAGCCTCCGTTCGGCCTGGCCGAGCACGTGGTGTTCTCACCCCTCTCGCGCGCGGTGTTGCGGCCGGATGTCGCGGTGTTCGTAGGCAATGCTCAACAGGCGGCGCGGCTGATCACGCTCGCTTTCTACGAGGACGGGATGCCGATGGAATGCGATCCGACCGGCGCGCAGTGTCGCTCCGTCATCACCTACCCCCTGGTGACGAACAAGATCAACGTCAGCCTCGGTGACATCACCGCGCGGCGGTCGGAGAAGTACGCGGACGACGAGCTGTTCGTCACCCTGCCTTACGCCAGCCTCCGGTCGGCCGTCAACAGCATCGCGCGCTCCTCGGCAGGGACGGGAAAGGCGGTCCTGCCCCCGGCGATGCGGCAGGCGATGGAGGCAGCGGGGGGAGAGCCGATGGAGTTGTAAGCCCACGACGCGCGCGCGTGCAGGAAGAGGGTGCGCCGCGGCGGAAAGAGGGGCGAGCCGATCGCGGGAATTCCCACGAAGTGGAGGTACGCAGGTGACTCAGGACGCAACAGGCCGCAACGCCGCGCGCGCACGCTACGACATCGTCTATTCCACCGATCTCGCCTCCCCGCATATCAAATGGGCCGACCCCTATGTGAACGGCCCGATTCGCGCCTTCTTCGTGTCCAGCGTCCACGAGGGCCGCGTGGTGTCGGAGTTGCTGCAGCGCCTCACGCTTGACCCCCGCGCGGTGAGCATTGATCCGCGCTGGGACGTCAACAAGTGGTGCATTGACCGCTACGCCGAGTTCGACAGCCTCGTGCCCAAGGACTACTCCAAGTCCTACGCGGTGCTCGGCCCGGAGCTGGCCGCCAAGGCGCGCTACGACGTCCTGGTGATGCACAGCATGTTGGGCTGGAATGCCCTTCCCGTCGACATCAAGGACTCCATCTGCGCGCGCGTGAAGCGCGGCGAGGGGCTGGTGTTCGTGCATCCGCATCTCGGCGAGGACCAGAAGGATCAGGGGCTGTGGGACCTGTCGCCGCTGGTGAAGGTGGAGTCCACGCGGCTCACCGCGGCCGGCGCGGGGATTGACGAGGGCTATCCCGAGCCGCCCCGACACGCCATGGCCGGCGCGCCGTGGACGAAGGCCGCCGACCATTACCTCGTCAACGGGATCCCGTTCGAGGCCCTGCCCTATCCCGCGCTCAAGCACTTCCGCTATCAACTGGCCCCCGATGCCAAGGCCCTGGTGACCGGAGTGGACGGCGCGCCGGTGGTGGCGGTGAAGCAGTATGGCAAGGGCCGCGTGGTCGGCCTGGGATATCACAGCTACGCCCTCTTCCCCGAGCTCTCGGGAAAGCGCGGCGAGTTGAACGAGAACTTCTGGGAGTACCTCTACGGGCTGCTGATGCGGTCCATCATCTGGGCCGCCCGCAAGGAGCCACAGGTCACCGTCACATCGGTCGCCCCGTCCGCGCGTCGCTTCGCGCAGGAGAAGGCCGAGAGTGGCGGGATCGCGATGCGGATCAACAACCGCGGGGACGTGAAGCCGGTCAAGGTTTCCGTCACGTTCCGCGACGAGTTCCGTAACGTCGAGTCCGAGATAAGCAAGACGGTGCGCCTGCTGAAGGGCGGCAACGAGGTCACGACGGCTTTGCCCGCGGGCCTGCCTGCTTGCGGCCAGCACTTCGTGGACGTGATCGTGTCCTCCGGCGGCAAGAAAGAGGACTGGGGGACGGGGACGTACGAAGTGGCGCGTCCCGCGCGTGTGGCCAAGGTGAAGCTCGACGCGGAGGCGGTGGCCGCCGGTGGCAGCTTCACCGGGACCGCACAGATCAAGGGCGAGGTCGCGGGCCTGACCCTGAAGGTCGAGTTGTGGGACCTGCTGGGGCGATTGCTGGACACGCAGTCCGTCGCCGTGGGGCGGAAGAAGCAAGTTAAGTTCCGGCTGAAGTGCCCCGAGGCCCTCACCCACGGCGGGTGGGTGAAGTGCCGACTGCTGGACGGCGCGCGGTACGTGGATGAGGCCCGCGCCGCCATCGTCCTCACCGCGCCGCGGCGCAAGTGGGAGGACTACGAGGTCATCGTCCCATGGCTGCACGACGGGCTGTGGCCCTGGACCGATCTTGTCGAGGACCAGTACCGCCGGGCGGGCATGACCAGCACCTCCGATGTCCGCTTCAACTTTCCCATCACCGTCTCCCTCCATCCGCCGGGGTTCGGCATCTATTGGTATCGCCGCCACGGCTACGTGCGGCAGCGCGAAATGTATGGCAAGACGAAGGACACGAAGTACCTGGCGCGCGTCCCGTGCTTCCACTCCGAGGAGTTCAAGCAGCCCGTCCGCAAGGTCCTGCGCAAGGGCATTCCGCCTATCCTCAGGTACAGCCCGCTGGCCTATTACATCGCGGATGAGTCCTCGGTCACGTGTTACGGCGACGCCTTTGACCTCTGCTGGGCCGAGGCCACGCTGATCGCGTTCCGCAAGTGGCTGCGCGGCCTGTATCGCACCCTCGGCGCGCTGAACGCGGAGTGGGGCACGCGCTATCGGAGCTGGGAGAAGGTGATGCCCGCGACCTGGGAGCAGGCCCAGGAGCGCGGCAACCCCGCGCCGTGGGTGGACCATCGCCTGTTCATGAACAAGACCCTCGTGACCGGGTTCAAGTACGCCCGCGATATCGCCCAGAAGGTGGACCCGGAGGGCATGGTGACCATCTCCGGCACCCAGATCCCCGGCTCGCA
>CAZUGW010000193.1:5998-6537 GCA_964620055.1 uncultured bacterium | reverse complement strand
GGAGGCGCAGACGGTGTTGCGACTGGTGAATGCGCGCCGGACGGTAGCGACTCTGGTGCGGGAGAGCGGCCTGGAGCCGGCGGAGGCGCTGGCGGCGGTCGCGGAATTGGTGACGGAGGGGATCGTAGAGGAGTGGGCTGAGCCGCAGGAGACGTCCGACGTGCTGCGCGCGCGGGGGCGGCTTCCGGAGGCGCAGGGGGGCCTTGACTTTCCGTCAACCACACGCAGCGCGCGGCCGGGCGGGCGGCTCCCGCGGCCGCAGGGCACGGGAGACACTCCAAGGGAGGCGACAATGGGGACGAATGAGGCCACGAGACAGGGAGTCGGGCGAAGATGAATCTGCTACCGAAACTGGCTCCTGGGAACAGGCATGTAGGGCTTGATGTGGGCAGCAGCACCATCAAGCTGGTGCAGCTGCAGCAGGGAAAGGACGGCTTCAGCCTGCACAAGGCGGGAAGCGCGCCCACCCCCGCGGGAGCGGTGCGAGGCGGCGTGGTGGTCGAGACGGGGGCCGTCGCGCAGGCGGTCCGCTCGCTCCT
>CAZUGW010000193.1:4760-5988 GCA_964620055.1 uncultured bacterium | reverse complement strand
ATTGACCACCGACAGGTCACGGTGGGCATTGCCGGCCCCACGGTGGTGGCACGCGAGGTGCCGCTGCCGCCGATGTCCGACCGGCAGCTTCGCAAGTCCATCCAGTGGGAGGCGCGGAACTATATCTCCTTCCCGGTGGAGGACAGCATCGTCGAGTTCGAGGTGCTCGACCGACCGGCCGGCTCTTCCACCGCGCAGATGCGGGTGATGCTGGTGGCGGCGCCCCGGGACATGGTGAACAGCCAGATGGAGGCCGTCGAACTAGCGGGCCTCGAGCCCCTGGCGGTGGAGATCCAACCGTTTGCGGCGATGCGAGGCCTGCTGGCGGCGGAGACGCGGGGCCAGATGAACGGCGACACCACCGCGCTCCTGGGGATCGGCGCCTCCTACACCGAGATCACCATCGTCAAGGAGGGGCAGTTCGTGCTCACCCGCACCATTCCCATCGCCGGGAATGCGTTCACCGAAGCCATCAAGAACGCGCTCGACGTGGGCGAGGACGAGGCGAACCAGGTGAAGGAGAACGCGATGCAGCTCGTGCTGAGCGAGGAGGAGCGGGCGACGCTCGACCCCGCCGCGCAGCAGGCGAGCCGCGCCATCGAACCCCTCTTGGACGAGTTGATTCGCGAGGTAAGACGCTCTCTCGCCTACCATGACTATCAACAGCAATCGCCGGAGGTCGGCGCGGGCGAACTCGGCGTGGGCCGGATTCTGCTCAACGGCGGCAGCGCGAAGCTGGCCCGGATCGAGGACTATTTCCAGGCCCAGCTTGGGGTCCCCGTGGACGTGGTGCGCGTGTTCGCCAAGAGCGCCCAGGCCGGCCTGAACCAGGCCTACCTGGAGGCGCACGCGCCCACCCTCCTGATCGGGACCGGCCTCGCCCTGCGCGAGCCGCTGCTGAGCCGACACAAGCAGCCCAGGGCGGCAGGGGGGGCGAAATGACAGTCTTCAGCATCAACTTGATTGCGGCCAAGCGCCGGCAGCGGCAGCGCTCCATCGCGCTGCTCCGGCTGGCGATCTACTCGCTGATCGGCCTGGGGGTGGCGGTGCTGCTGATCTACGGGCAGATGACGGTGAAAGTGGAGGAGATCAGAGGCGAGATCGCGAAGGTCGAGGGGGAGCTGACGTCGCCCCAACTGGCCGATAGCGTCGCCAAGATCCAGTACCTGGAGCAACAGACCAAGGAACTGGGGCCGCGGGTGCAGTTGCTGGAGAAGGTGCACAGCAG
>CAZUGW010000193.1:0-4750 GCA_964620055.1 uncultured bacterium | reverse complement strand
CGCATTCTGCAAGATATCAGCGCCTGCATCCCGCCGGACGTGTGGATCGGCCAACTGCAATCCCAACGCAACGAGAAGGACCAGACTATCTCCCTGCGCGGCAAGGCCTATACGCAGAGGGACGTCGGCGCCTTCATGCTGGCGCTCGACAATCCCAACTGGAGCGCCGTTCCCGCGCTGAACTACTCGCGGGTGCAGACCGACCGCAATTCCGGCTCGATCGTAGAATTCGAGATCGCCGTGCCCCTCCAGTATGTGATCGGGAGCGAACTGAAATGACCTCAACCTCCGACCGGAAAGTGGTGTTCGCGCTGCTCGTCGTCGTGGCCGTCTGTTTGATCGGGATGGGAGCGACCGTGTACCGGAAAAAGGGGAACAACATCGCGTCTCTCCAGAAGAAGCTCTCGGGAGAGCGGGGCCGGCTGGCCGACGTGAGAGAAAAGATCAACCGGATTCCCGAGCTCAAGGGCAAGTACGAGAAGCTGCAGGCGCGGATCGAGTTCTTGGAGCCCTCGCTGCCGGACGCCGCCTATATCCCGACGTTCCTGAAGCAGATCGAGAACCTCGCCGCCGGCACCGGCAACGAGATCCTGGAGATCCGCCCCAAGGCCAAGCAGAAGACCGCGAAGACGGCCAGCGGAGCAGTCAAGATCAACTCGGAGACAGGCGAAGTGGTGAAGTCAACCGGGGCCGACAAGAAAGAGGAGTCCGCCAAAGACGCCAAGGGAAAAGAAGCCACCGAGCTTCCGTATGAGTTCCTCCCGATCGAACTGAAGATGGGGGGCACTTACGCTACCGCGGTGGAGTTCCTGGCCGCCCTCCAGCGATTCCCGAAGATGATCGCGGTGAACAACCTGTCCTTTTCCCCGGAGGCGTCCCAAGAGAACGTGTACTACAGTCCGCGGCTGACGGCCACGGTGGAGTTGCTCGCGGTCGTGGCCAAGAAAGGGGACAACGGTGGAAAATCGCGGTAAGGAAATCCTCTTCCTCTGTCTTGCGGTGACGGCTCTGACCGTCGCGATCTACACCTTCCGAAGCAGCCCGGGAGCGCATTACACCAGCCCGCGGCTGGCGGCGCAGACCGAGGCCTCACGGTGGAGCGCGGCGGGGGGGACGAAGCCGGCGGCGGAGTTGCCGAGGCCCCGCCCCAGTCCGGAGGCCGTGGCCGTGGTCACGCCGCTGCATCGGAACCCCTTCTCCCGTCCGGCGGGCGCTCCGTCGGCGGCCCCCGCCCCGCCCAAGCCGCAGGAGGCCGATTCGCAGCAGCCGGCCGCGGCGCAGCCGAAGCCGCAGGCCCCGGCGCCTGCGCCGGCTCCGCTCACCATGCCTCCTTTGACTGTTCAGACGCCGCCCATGGGGACCGCGGCGGGGCCCTCCTCTGCCCCTAGCCCGCCTTCGCTTACCGGTATAGTCGGGGATCGTTCTGGCTATCAGACGGCCGTAATAAGATTCGGAGATCGCCGGTATTTCGCGAAGCAGGGAGACAAGGTAGCGGGGAAATATCAGGTACAATCGGTCAGCGACCGACAAGTGGTGCTTGTCGGCGCCGATGGGAATTTGATCCTAAAGATGGGAGGGACGGAATAGCGCCATGACTCGCAGACACGGTGTCTTACAGGTTGTCGCCGCTCTTCTCCTCGCGCTGCTGGTCTGGGCCGGGGGCGCCGTCGCCAACGGCCAGGCCAAGCCGGAGGCCGTGGGGACGTCGTACTTGATGGCAAGTCGCGCGATGCCGGGCGGAGCGCCCATCAGCACCGCGCGCTTCACGCTCGAATTTGTGGATGCAGACGTCTCCGACGTGTTTCAGGCGCTGTCCACCCAGAGCGGCGTCAACGTCGCCACCAGCGGCAGCGTCTCGGGCAAGGTCACACTCCGCCTGCGCAACGTTACCCTGGAACAGGCCTTGAACATCGTCACCAAGCTCAACGGGTTCGAGTACGCCTGGGTGGAGGCGGCCTACGTGGTGGGAACCCCGGAGGAGGTCCGCAATATGAAGGTCGCGGATCTGCGCACCAGTGTGGTGATGCTCCAACACGTGCAGCCGGATTACGCCCAGACGGTGATATCCAAGGTCACCCCCGACGTGACAGTGTCCGTGCAGAAAGGCGTGCAGTCCATTCTGCTGCTGGGGCCGGAGGCGTCGCTGGCGAAAGCGGAGCGGGTGATCGCAGAGATTGACCGGCCCTCCCTGCCCTCGCGGCCGAAGGCCAACGTGCTACTGGTCCGCTACCTCAGGGCGGATAGCCTGGCCAACATGATCACGACCTCGGTGCCCGACTGCACCATTCAGCCGGGCCCGCAGGACAATTCTCTCGTCGTCACCTGCAACGATCAGCAGTGGGAAACCGTGCAGTCGGTGGCCACCGCCTGCGACGTGAAGCCGACGGAGGCCCAGGCGACGCAGGCGATCTACTACGTGAAGTATACCAGCCCGACCGAGTTGAAGACGACCCTCTTCGATCTGATGCCTGAGTTGAAGGTGACCCTGTCGGCGCGCAGCTACACGCCGGTCGTGTCCAAGCTCGAGGGTGCGGCCGGCACGGAGGGGCTCTCGGCCATCCAGTACGGCGGCAAAGCCTCCGGCGGCGGCGGAGGGGGTGGAGGCGCCTCCAGCGGCGGAGGGTCCGGTGTGCAGCTCGAGGCCGCTCCCATCACCGCGCTCATCCTGAGCGGGGCGCCGTGGACGGTCGAGAAGGGCCTCAAGATGTTGGAGCAGCTCGACAAGGCCCCCAAGCAGGTTCATATCGCCGCCACGGTGACAGAGATCAACCGCGACGACTTGCTGCGACTCGGGATTGATTGGTCCGGGCTGGGCCCGGGCGCTGCCTTCGTCATGGGCGAGCCCCTGGAGCGGGATGTCACGGTTGATCCGGTGACGGGCGTCCAGACGCTGGGCAAGCCGGATGCGAGTCTCATGCGTCCGCTGCAGTTCGGGACGATCATGCGCACTCCCATCCAGTGGAGCGCGACTCTGCACGCCCTGGAGGAGTCGGGCCGGGCCCGCATCCTGTCCAACCCGAGCGTTACCACCCTCGACGGTCGCCAGACCGCGCTGCACACCGGCGACACCCTCCTCTACAACGTCGTGGTCGGGCGGGACATCAACGGCACCATCGTCAGCACCGCGGAGCTCAAGGTCGGGGTGAACCTGACCGTCAACCCGCGCGTGAACGAGAACGGAGAGATCACGCTCACCATGATGCCTTCCGTCTCCAAGATCGTGGGCTTCAACCAGGGCCTGCCGATTGTCGCCGAGCGGGCCGTGGTGACTACGGTGCGGGTCAAGTCGGGTGAGACGGCGGTGATCGCCGGGCTGATCACGGATGAAGACCGCGTGGACGTCAGCAAGGTACCGTTCCTGGGGAACCTGCCGGTGCTCGGCGAGGCGTTCAAGTTCCGCCGCAGGAACCCGACGCACACTGAGATTCTCATCTTCGTGACCCCTACCATCATTGGCTGCTAGGAGGCGTGGAAAGTGCGGAATATCCGAGACGACAGGCCGTTTGGATGCCCTTAGCAAACTCGTGAATCATGGCGTGGCGTTGCCCTCTCGTTGGGAGGGGCAACGCCATCCCAGAGGGACCGGCACGGGGACCTGCCCCTTACCGGGCGGGTCCCCTTCCCACCTTCGGGGATAGAGACAGAGCGGGAAATGGAAACGCGAACAGTAGCCGACATCGTCAGAGAGATCGCCGGCGTCAACGACGACCAACTCCGCCAGGCGGCGGAGATCCAGAAGGAGACGCGCGAGCCCCTGGCCCAAGTGCTCGTCAACATGGGCCTGCTCTCCGAGAAGGACAAGTCGCGCATCCTGGGGCGCCAGTGGGGCATCCCATTTCTGGACCTCTCGGACAAGCAGGTGGACCGCGAGCTGTTCAAGCTCATCCCCCATCATCTGCTGCAACGCTGGAAGGCCGCGCCGGTGGGGAGAAACGGCCCTCGTCTGGTGGTGGCGATGGTCAATCCGCTCGACGTCTATGCCATTGACCAGATGCGCCTGGTCGCCGGGATTGACATCGAATCCGTGATCTCCACCGCGGAGGACATCGCCTCCATGCTGGGGCAGAGCATGTCCACGCATGAGGAGATCGGCGCGGCGCTGCAGGAGATGACGGAGGAGATCGCCGGGGACGGCGAGGTGCAGGTCCAGGAGCAGAGCCGGGAAGAGGACGTGAGCGTGGACCGGCTGCGGGAGATGCTCGAGGACGCCCCGGTGGTGCGCCTGGTGAACCTCATCATCCGTCAAGCGGTCCGCGACAAGGCCTCCGACATCCACATCCAACCCGAGGCCAACCGCGTCCGCGTCCGCTATCGCGTTGACGGCATTCTGCACGACACCATGAGCGTGCCCAAGAAAGTGCAGGCGCCGCTGGTCTCCCGCATCAAGGTCATGGGCGACATGGACATCGCGGAGAAGCGGGCCGCCCAGGACGGCCGGATCTCACTGAAAGTCGCGGGGCGGGAATTCGACTTCCGCGTCTCCACCAACCCGGGCGTGCACGGCGAAAAGGTCGTGATGAGAATCCTGGACAAGCGCGGGGTGCAGGTCAACCTGCATACGCTGGGCATCCCGCGCGTGATCCTGGACGATTTCGAGGGCCTCATCAACCGCAGCTACGGGATCATCACCGTCACCGGGCCAACCGGATCGGGCAAGTCCACCACCCTCTACTCCGTGCTCAACCAGATCAACAGCCCGGAGAAGAACATCCTCACCATCGAGGACCCGGTGGAGTACGAGCTGGCCGGG
>CAZUGW010000192.1:0-6549 GCA_964620055.1 uncultured bacterium | reverse complement strand
GCCCAAGACGGTGAGGTCGGGAGTCACGCCGTACAGCCCCTGCGCGCCGCCGTAACCCACGCGGAAGCCCGTGATTACCTCGTCGAAGATCAGCAGGCTGCCGGCCGCAGTGGTCGCGGCGCGGAGGCCTTCAAGACTGCCGGGGGCGGGAGGGACAACGCCCATGTTCCCCGCCACAGGTTCGACCAGCACGCAGGCGATCTCGCCGCCGCGCGCGGCAAAGGCCGCTTGCACCGCGCCGAGGTCGTTGTAGGGTAGCACCAGCGTCTCGGCCGCCCACGCGGGCGGGACGCCGGGGGAATCGGCGATGGCGAACGTCGCTAGTCCCGAACCGGCGCGGGCGAGCAGGCCATCGCTGTGACCGTGATAGCCGCCCTCGAACTTGATGATCTTGGAGCGCCCAGTGTAGCCGCGCGCCAGGCGGAGCGCGCTCATTACGGCCTCGGTACCGGAGCTCACCAGCCGCACTAGCTCGACGGACGGCAGGGCCTCCGTGATGGCGCGGGCGAGCGTGATCTCCAACTCCGTGGGCGCGCCGAAGGTCGTCCCCAGGCGCGCGGCCTTGCAGGCCGCCTCCACGATCTCGGGCCGCGCGTGGCCGAGGATGAGCGGTCCCCAGGAGGCGACGCAGTCAATGAACTCGTTGCCGTCCACATCCCAGAGGCGCGCGCCCGCGCCGCGGGCGATAAAACGCGGCGTTCCGCCGACGCTGCGGAAGGCGCGCACGGGGCTGTTCACCCCGCCGGGGATGAGGGTCTGCGCGTCCGCGAACAACTGCTCTGAACGGGTGGAGTCCATGGCGTTCCTCGAAGGTGAGTTACCGCCGTCCCGCGAGCAGGGCCGCGTAGTCCGGCGACGACTTGCCATATTCATGCGTGGAAAAGAGCGCGGCCCACTCGCTCGCCGCGGCGGCCTGCGCGGCTTCCGCGGCGGCGGCGAGACATTCCTCGCGGGTGCGGCCGTGGATCATCGCGTACAGGTTGTACGGGAAGCCGGCGAAAGTCGGGCGTTGGTAGCAGTGCGACACCGCGGGCGAGGCGGAGACGCGGCGACCGGCCTCCTCCATCCGCTCCTCGGGAACTACCAACACGGTCATGGCGTTGGCCGCGATCCCCAGGCGACGGTGGCTGACCAGCGCGCCGTAGCGCCGAATGCGTCCGTTCGCCAAGAGCGCGCGCAGCGTCGCCAGCAGTTCATCCGGGTCGCGTCCCGCGGCCAGCGCCGCGAACGGGTCGGGCTGAAGGGGGAGGTCGGTCTGGAGCGCGCGCAGCAGGTCCGGGTCAATGGGGGTAGCCCGGGGGTCTGCCCTGAGCGCAGTCGAAGAGACCGGGCTCTCACCGGGGGAACCTGTGATCTGTGATTTGTGATTTGTGATCGGCGCCGGAGTGAGATCGAACTGCACCGCAATCTTGAAGCGACGGAGCGTGGGCAATCGCCACACTCCGCGCACGCCCTCCATGGCGGCGACGTTCTCGGCCGCCCGCGCGAACCAGTCGGCCTCGGCCGCCACTCCCGCGAACCAGAGGTTGATGCGATGCTCGCGGGCATAGCAGTGTGTCACTTCCTCCCACGCGGCGACGGCCGCACCGACCGCGTCGAGTTGCGCGGGGGCGACCTCGGCCGCCATCAGCTCGGTCGCTAGCCCCAGCGCGGCCGGCTCGAACACCGGGCCGATCTTGCGAATCAGCCCGGCCGCCTTGAGCGCGGAGAGCCGCGCGATCACCTCTCCTTCACTCAAGCCGACTCGCTCGCCGAGCACCTGAAACGGCCGCCGCATCAGCGGCAGGGAGGCCTGCACCAGGGTGAGAAGGGCCTTGTCCTCGGCCGAGAGCGCTATTCGCTCAGCCACCGGGCGGCCTCGCGCGCGTGATAGGTGATGATGAGGTCGGCGCCGGCGCGGGCGATGGAGGTGAGAATCTCCAGCGTCACCGCGCGCTCCTCCACCCAGCCCCGTTCGACGGCCGCCTTCACCATCGCGTACTCGCCGCTCACATTGTAGGCCGCCACCGGCCGGTCGAGCGCGGCGCGCACGTCGGCGATCACGTCGAGATAGGAGAGGGCGGGCTTGACCATGATGATGTCCGCGCCCTCCTCCGCATCCAGCCGCGCCTCGCGCAGCGCTTCTCTTCGATTGGCATAGGCCATCTGGTAAGACCGGCGGTCGCCGAACTGCGGGGCGGAGTTCGCGGCCTCGCGGAACGGGCCGTAGAACGCGGAGGCGTACTTGGCGGAGTAGGCCATGATCCCCGTGTTCATGAACCCCGCGGCGTCGAGCATGGTGCGGATGGCCCCGACGCGGGCGTCCATCATATCGGAGGGGGCGACGATGTCCGCGCCGGCCTCGGCGTGGGAGAGCGCGGTTTCGGCGAGAAGCTCCAGCGTCGGATCGTTGAGAATCTCGCCGTCCTCGCCGACCACGCCGCAGTGCCCATGCGTGGTATAGCCGCAGAGGCAGACGTCGGTGATCACGATCAGCTCGGGCAGGGCCTGCTTGAGCAGTCGCACCGCGGCCTGGGCCGATCCCATGGGGTCCGCGGCCGTGCGGCCCAGCTCGTCCTTCTCCGTCGGCTCGCCGAAAAGCAGCACCGCGCGCACGCCCTCCCGCCAGGCCTGCTCAGCCTCCTCGACCGCTGAATCCGCGGAGAGGTGGAACTGGCCTGGGAGCGACGCGATGGGCTCGCGCACCCGCCGGCCGGGGACGATGAACAGTGGATAGATGAACTGCTGCGGGCTGAGGCGCGTTTCGGCCACCAGGCGGCGCAGCGTCTCGCCTCGACGCAACCGGCGCGGACGCTGGGCGGGCCAGGCAGGGATCCGCCCGTGCAGTTCCTCGTAAAGCTCGCTATCCTGCTCCGCCATACTCGATCTCCTCGTCTGTGAGATAGCAGGTGGGGTCAGCCCCCCAGGTGTCGCCGTGGGTCGCCTCCGCGCGAATTCGACACCCGCCGCAGTAGGCCTTGTAGGAGCAGGCCCCGCAGCGGCCGGTGAGATGGGTCTGCATGTCCTTGAGGGTGCAGAGCAGCGGATGATTGGGGTCCCGCCAGATCTCGGAGAAGGGCCGCTCGCGGACATTGCCCAGGGAGACATGATTCCAGAACTGGCAGGCGTGCACATCGCCGGCCGCGTCCACGTTGGCGAACTTGCGGCC
Source organism: uncultured bacterium (assembly GCA_964620055.1). Lineage (GTDB taxonomy): Bacteria > Armatimonadota > Hebobacteria > Hebobacterales > Hebobacteraceae > CAZUGW01. Next base: position 3,401 of record CAZUGW010000192.1, on the reverse strand, counting down.
CGCCGAGCAGCCGCCGTGCATGGCGAGCAACTCCAGCACCTCGGCCGCGCGCTCCGGCTCCTGCGCCGCGATCTTGCGATAGAGGTAGATACCGTCCGCGTGGCTGTCGGTGGTGAGGATCTCCAGTTCAACGCCCTGGGTGTGCAGTTCCACGGCCTGCTGGGCCAGCCACTCGATCACCTCGCGCCGCCGGGCGGGGGTGAGGTCACGCTGCGCCAATTCCGTGCCGCGGCCGGCATAGACCAGGTGGTACATGCAGAAGCGCTCGATCCCCTCCTCCACGCACTTGGCGAGGACCGCGGGCAGGTCGTCCACGTTGTCCTGCATGACGGTGAAGCGCACGCCGGCGCGGAGACCCTCGGCGCGGGCGTTGCGGATGCCCTGCCAGGCCATCTCGTAGGCCCCCTGGCGGGCGCGAAAGCGGTCGTGGGTTCCCTGCGCGCCGTCAATGGAGACGCCGACGTACTGGAAGGTGGCCTCGCGCAGTTTCACCGCGATCTCCGGGGTGATGAGCGTGCCGTTGGTGGAGAGCACGGGGCGAAGGCCCTTCCCCGCGGCGTAGGTCCCGAGGTGGAAGAGGTCGGGCCGGAGCAGCGGCTCGCCGCCGGAGAAGAGCAGCACCGGGACCTGCATCTGGACGAGGTCGTCAATGAAGGCCTCGGCTTCCGTGGTGGTCAGCTCCTGCACCTTGCCGGCCTCGCCGGACTCGTTGTAGCAGTGCAGGCAGCGCAGGTTGCAGGCGGTGCCCATGTTCCACACCACCAACGGGCGGTCCGCGGTGGTGAATTGCAGCATGGCGGCCTCGCGCGTCTCCTCGCCGCGTGCCTGACGAATGGCGTGCGAGACGGTGGCTCGCCCGCAGAGGAGTTTCGTAAATCCGATCACGTGTCTTTCCTTTCACGGGCCCAGTCCTGAAGGGCGGCGAGGAGGCCCGGCAGCGTATGTTCGGTGGCTTCGATGGTCACAGTCAACCCCTGCTCGCGCGCGGTGGCAGCGGTGATGGGGCCGATGGCGGCGATAGCGTACTGGCTGACCGCCTCCGCTCCCACCGCCTCCACCAGGGTGCGCGCGGCGGAGGAACTGGTGAACGTCACGACATCAATGTCTCCCTCTTCTAATGCAGTCCGCAGCAGGGCCAGGCCCGGCTCGTCCGGCACGGTGCGATAGACCGTCAGCACCTCCACCGTCCCGCCGCGCTCCGCGATCCGCGCGGGGAGGACATCGCGCGCTTCGGCGGCGCGGGGGAGCAGCACCCGCGCGCCGGGTGCAATCTCCGGCAACTCCTCGGCCAGGGATTCGGCGATGGCGCGGGAGGGGACGAAGTCGGCGCGCAGGCCGCACTGTTTTAGCGCGGCCGCCGTACCGGGGCCGATGGCCCCGAGCCGCGCGCCGGCGAGGGCGCGCCAGTCGAGGCCGGCGTGCATGAGATGATCGCGGAAACACGTCACTCCGTTCGCGGAGGTGAACAACACCCAATCCCACCGCTCGGTGGTCAGCGCGCGCAGGCGCTCCGGGTCCACGGCGACCGGTTCGACGCGAATCACGGAGGCGATGACGGGCTCCGCACCCTGGGCGCGAAGCATCTCAGCCAGCGCGCTGGCCTGATGCCGCGGGCGGGTGACGAGCACGCGCAGGCCGCTCAACGGCCCGGCCTCGAACCAGGTGAGGCGCTCGCTCAACGCCACCACCTCACCCACGACGAGGATGGCGGGATGGTCAATCCCGTGCCTCTCCACCTCCTCCGCGATGTGCGCGAGGTCGGAGCGCACCGCGCGCTGCCGGCCGGTGGTACCTCATTCCACGACGGCGGCCGGGGTGGTGGGAGCGCGCCCGCCGGCGATCAGCCCTCCCACGTTCTCGCGCAGGTTCTTCATTCCCATTAGCACCACGAGCGTGTCCGCGCCGCGGCCGAGGGCGGTCCAGTCCACGGTGCGCTCGGTCTTGCCCGCGCCCTCGTGACCGGTGATGACGGCGAAGCTGGAGGCGGCGCGGCGGTCGGTCACGGGGATGCCGGCGTAGGCCGGCGCGGCGATTGCGGAGGTGACGCCGGGGACGATTACGAACGGGACGCCGCGCTCCCGCACGTAATCCGCCTCCTCTCCGCCCCGACCGAAGACGAACGGGTCGCCGCCCTTGAGGCGACACACCGAGCGCCCGGCCGCACCCTCCTCGGCCAGCACCAGGTTGATCTCGTCCTGGGTGAGGGCGTGGCGGTCGGGTGACTTCCCGACGTAGATGAGGCGCGCGTCGGCCCGCGCCTCGAGCAGCAACTCCGGGCTGGCGAGACGGTCATAGACCACCACGTCGGCGGCGCGAAGGATCTCCAGACCGCGGCGCGTGATCAGGCCGGGATCGCCCGGCCCCGCGCCCACGAGATAGACTGTCCCACGATGGATCATGCGCAAGCCTCGAGAATCTGTCGCGCGCCCTCGGTCAGCAATCGCTCGGCCAGGGCGCGCCCTACCGTTTCCGGCTCCCCGACCGGTCCGGCTTCTTGTCCCTTGACCACGCGCTCGCCGTTCGGATGGGCGACGATGCCGCGCAGAACGACGCGCGCATCGTCCACCGTCGCCAGCGCGCCGACGGGGACGGTGCAGCCGCCGGCCAGCAGCTCCAGGAACGCGCGCTCGGCGGTGACCGCAGCGTGGCTGGGCGCGTGGTCGAGTTGAGCCACGAACTCCTGCGTCGCGAGATCGTCCTCCCGCGTCTGGAGGGCGAGCGCGCCCTGCCCCGGCGCGGGGAGGCAGATGTCGCGCGGAATCCGTTCCGTGATGCGCTCCGCCAGGCCGAGGCGCGCCAGGCCCGCGGCGGCCACCACGAGCGCGTCAAAGTCACCCTGCTCCAGCTTCCGCAACCGCGTATCCACATTGCCGCGCACCGGAACGAACGACAGGTCGCGCCGATGCGCGCGCAACTGGGCCATGCGCCGCGGGCTGCCGGTGGCGACGCGACTGCCCGCGGGCAGGTCGGCGAGGCCGACGCCGCTTGCGGTGATCAGCGCGTCGCGCGGGTCCTCCCGCTCCGGCACGGCGGCGATCGTAAGGCCCTCTCGCGGCCCGGTGGGCAGGTCCTTCAAACTATGTACGGCCAGCGACACTTCGCCGCGGCGCAGGGCCTGTTCGATCTCTTTCACGAAGACGCCGAAGCCGGCCGTGGCGAGGGGGCCGCGCTGGATATCTCCCGTGGTGCGGATGATCTCCAGCGAGACCTCTGCGCCCAGGTCGCGCAGCCGCGCCGCGATCCCCTCCGCTTGCGCCAGGGAGAGCTTGCTGCCGCGGGCGCCGATGACCACCTTCATACCTCGCCCCCCTCTTCGGGCGGCAGGCCCAAGAGGCGGCGCGCCTCGGTCTCAGCTTCCACTGTCTTCCCTTGTTCCAGCAGGTTCAGCACGTTACTCTCCA
>CAZUGW010000191.1:4573-6566 GCA_964620055.1 uncultured bacterium | reverse complement strand
GATCTCGAGAAGACGGCCGACGCGAAGGACAAGACCCGCCACCCCGACACGCCGCTGCTGCGCCTCTTCAAGTCGTACTACGCCAAGGACAAGGCCTTCAACCCGCCCCCGCGGGCGAAAGGCGGGCTGCCGCCGTTGTAGGGTGACGACCCGCGCAATCAGGTCGAGAGACGTTACGGCTCAAGATCGCTGGCACCCCTGGCAGGATTTGAACCTGCGTTTCAGGCTCCGGAGGCCTGCGCCTTATCCACTTGGCCACAGGGGCACGCGAAGACATTATACCGGCGTCGCGCGGCCAGGTCAACGCGTCGCGCGCTCACAGCATTCCCGGCTTGTCCGAACTCGCCGTCCTGCTGGCCCGCACGACCGCGTCGGCGACCGCGTAGAGGTAGATGAGCGCGAGCGGCGCGAGCCAGAGGACGGATCCGCGGAGGAGCGAGAGGTAATCCTGCGCGGCGCCGGGGCTGGTCGCCACCTGCCGAAGGGTGACGAGGATGCCGGGCAGCGCGAACGCCAGAAAGGCGGCGATGAGGCCGAGGCCCTTGCCAAACTCGCCGTTGTAGAGCTGCCCCAGTCCGGGAAGGAGCAGCGACGAGATCGCGGCGATGGCCGTGCTGCGCTTCGGCTCCTGCGGCGCCCGGCCCTCCAGCACCGCCTGCATGTGCGCCATGCTATCCATCACCGCGCCGCGCTGAATGGCGGCCCGTCCGACCTTGTCCTCCAACTCGACGCGGCTCGGGTTCAGTTCTCGGGCGCGCTTGAAGCTGTTGAGCGCGTCCGCCCCGCGGTTGAGGCCCATCAGGATGTCGCCGATGAACTCGTGCACCTCGTAGTTGCGCTCGTGGAGCGTGAGCGCTTCCTGGGCGAGCTGCAAGGCCTGCTGGCGATCCCCGCGCACGCGCGCCAGGGTGGCGCGCCCCATCAGCTCGCGGATCTTCTGCCTGGTATCAGGGCTGAGCGGCGTCTCGCTCATCGGAGGCCGTCTCCGGGGGAGAGAGGTTGCGGCGCGGCGCGTCGCTCCACAGCCGCTCCAGGCTGTAGAACTCCCGCTGCTCCTCGGCGAAGATGTGCACCACCACGTCACCGTAGTCCAGCAGAATCCACTGCGCTTCCCGATAGCCCTCGGCCCGCGGGTGAACGCGCTGCTCCTCCAGCCGCTCCAGGACGCGATCCGCGAGGGCGCGGATGTGCACGTTCGAGGTGCCGTGGCAGATCAGAAAGTAATCGGTGATCACCGTGAGCTCGCTCATCTCGAGCACCACCGGGTCCACCGCGCGCAGGTCGAGCACCGCGCTCGCCGCGAGCTCCAGCTTCTCCTCCGCGGTCAGGCGCGGCCTGGCTTGCTCGCGCTCCCGGCCGGGCGCCGTCATTGCGTTCCACCCAGCATATCGCGCCCCAGGATCACGGTCACGTCGGCCGGATTCTCGCCATCGGGTTCCACGGTGAGCACGCCCTTCCCCAGCCAGCCCGCCACGCGCTCCGCCCGCCGGGCCGAGTTGCGGTGGTCCACGATCAGCGTCGTCTCCGATTGCTTCTGCGCATTCCCGACATTCACCACGTCACATCCCTTCTGCTGCAGGTCGTCCGCCACCCGCGAGGCCAGGCCCTCCACCGCCGTCGCATTCAGCACCGAGATCGTCATGCCCTGATGCAAGAGCACCTTGTTCACGACCTCCCGCACCCCCTCCGGGTCCAGCTCCAACATGCTCGCCCCGCCGACGCGCACCGGCTGGGCCGGCAGCGTGGAGGTGTGGATCGCCTCCGGCCCGTTGGTATCTACGATGCGCCGCAAGGCCAGGATATCGTGCGGCGTCAGGTCGGTGTTGACGGTCTGCACGAAGGTATCGGCCATCCTCGGGATATCCATCACGTGCTCGGGAGAGAAGAGCTTCTTCATCGATGGTTTTCCCGACGGATGCGATGTCAGCCGCTTGCCCGCCGATCATTCCTTTGGATCCGGCCGCGCGGGAAAGGATCTGGATGCATCGGAGCC
>CAZUGW010000191.1:0-4563 GCA_964620055.1 uncultured bacterium | reverse complement strand
CCGCCCGATATCGCCGAGCGCGTCGTGCCGGAACCGCACGTACCCCATCGCCTGCGTCCCGTTGAGGTGCTGGAGGCCCGGCTGGAGGTCAATATACAGCTTCTGCGAGCGGTCGGTGTAGTGCATCCGCTTCTCGACGCCAATGTCCACGCCGCCGATGGCGTCCACCAGCTTCACCAGCCCCGGCACGTTCACCTCGATGTAGTGGTCTATGTGAAATCCGAGCAACAGCTCGACCGTCTGCTGGGTGAGCTGCATCCCGCCGTAGCTGTGCGACGCGTTGATGCGCGTGTGCCCGACGCCCGGGATCTCCACCCGGCTGTCGCGCGGGATCGAGACCGCCGAAATCTCACCCGTCGGCGGACTCACCATCGCCACGATGATGGTGTCGGCCAACCCCTTCCCCTTCGAGTTATCCATGCCCACCATCAGGATGCTGACATGATCGGCCCCGCCGAAGGGCGGCGCCAGAAAATCGCCGAACCAGCCGCCGCTCCCGCTCGAGACCACGCCCAGCGCGGCGCCGCACAGGAACACGCACGCGCCGGCGGCCATCCAGATCAGCCACCACCACTGGAACCCGGTGGGCTCTCGGTAGTAGAGCGTTCTCCCTGCCAAAATGTCGGATGCTTCAGACACGTCTGCTCCCTCAGCTAGCACTCCCACCACTTGTCATCCTACTATCTGTCATTCCGACCCTGAGCGCAGCGAAGGGGAGGAATCAATCTGACATAATGCCGTCCGCCCGCCTGCGGCGGGACGGACACCACCTTCCACACCCGCCGACCCGATACCTATCGCTCCCCCGCGGGTGCCAGCCCCGCGTACAACCGATTCATATCAATGTATCTCTGCACCGCCGGCGGAGTCAGATACCGCAGCGACTCCCCGCCCGCCGCGCGGCGGCGTAACTCGGTAGAGGATACCTCGACGCCGGGAATGTCCAAGACGTGCACCCGCGCCATGATCTCCGCGCTCAGCGCTTCCGAGAGCCGCGCCAGGTCGTAGCCCGGCCGCGCCACCGCGATGAACTCGCACAGGGCCGCGATCTCCTCCGGCTGCCGCCACGTCAAGGTCTCCAGCATCGCATCCGCGCCGGTGATGAAGTACAGCCGGCATTCCTCGCCGAACTGCCGCCGGAACTCCCGCATGGTGTCCACGGTGTACGACGGCCCCGGCCGGTCCAGCTCCACGCGCGAGGTCTCGAAGTGCGGATTCGCAGCCGTCGCCAACACCACCATCGCGTAGCGGTGCTCGGCGGGCGTCACCGCGTAATCTTTCTTGTGCGGCGGGTCGCCGTTCGGCACGAAGATCACGCGATCCAGATCGAAGCGCACCCGCGCCTCCTCCGCCGCCACCAGGTGTCCCAGGTGGACCGGATCGAACGTCCCTCCCATGATGCCAATCGCGCCCATCATCCCTGCCGTTCGGCCGTTTCGACTCTTCGACTCTTCGACTCCTCGCCTCCGGCCGTTCCCTAGCCCCTAGCCCCTAAACCCTAGCCCCTAATATGCCCCTCCCCCACCACCACATACTTATAGCTCGTCAACTCCGCCAGTCCCATCGGCCCCCGCGCGTGCAGCTTCTGGTTGCTGATGCCGATCTCGCCGCCGAAGCCGAACTCCCCGCCGTCCGTGAAGCGCGTTGAGGCGTTCACGTATACCGCCGCCGCGTCCACCGCGTGGGTGAACCGCTGCGCCGCCTCCAGGTCGCGGGTGAGGATGGCCTCGGAGTGTTTGGTGCCATAGGTGTTGATGTGGGTGATCGCCTCCTCCACGCCGTCCACCACCTTCACGGCCATGATCAGCGCCAGATACTCCGTTCCCCAGTCCTCTTCCGTCGCGGGAATCGCCCCGTTGATATGCGGCAAGCTGCGCTCACACGCGCGCAGCTCCACGCCGGCCTCTTGCAGCGCCTTCCCCACCCGCGGCAGGAACTCCGCCGCGATCTCCGCCTGCACCAGCAACTTCTCCGCGGAGTTGCACACCGTGGGTCGCTGACACTTCGCGTTGATGATGAGTGGGATCGCCTTCTCCAGATCGGCCGACGCCTCCACGTAGACGTGGCAGTTCCCTTCCCCGGTCTCGATCACGGGAATGGTCGCCTCGCGCTTGGTGCGCTGGATCAGGTCGTGCCCGCCGCGGGGGATGAGCACGTCAATGTACTTGTCCATCCGCATGAGTTGCCCCGCCGCCTCGCGGTCCGTGGTCTCGAGGATCTGCACCGCGTGCTCCGGCAGGCCCACCTTCTCGCCTGCCTGCGTGAGGATCTTGACCAGACACAGGTTGGACTGAATCGCGTCCGACCCGCCGCGCAAGATGGTCGCGTTCCCGGACTTCAGGCACAGCCCCGCCGCGTCCACTGTTACATTCGGGCGTGACTCGTAGATGATGCCGATCACGCCGAACGGAACGCGTACCTTGGTGATCTCCAGTCCGTTGGGAACGCGCCAGCCGCCGAGTACCTCGCCAACGGGATCAGTGAGCGCCGCGATCGCGCGGAGCGCGTCGGCCATGCCCGCGATGCGCTTCTCGTTGAGGATCAGCCGATCAACGGGCGCCGCGGAGCCGCTCTTCTCCTGGACGTTCTTCACGTCCTTCGCGTTGGCGGCAAGGATGGCCGCCGCGTTCGCCTCCAGCGCCTCGGCCATCGCGAGCAGAATTCGGTCCTTCTCCGCCCGCGTCAACTCGGCCAACCGGGCTGCCGCCCCGCGGGCCCGCTGCGCCTTCTCCAACACCTCTGAACTCGCGGTCGTCGCCATCTCCCTGTCTCCTACTCCCCTCCTGGCCCCTGACCCCTGGCCCCTGGCCCCTTCCCTACTCCACAAACCTCAACTCCACCTCCCCCACCCTTACCACGTCGCCGTCCTTCGCCCCCAGCTCCCGGAGCTGCCGGATCACGCTGAGCCGCTCCAACTGGCGGTGCAGAAACCGCACCGCCTCGGTGTTATCCAGATCGGTCATGCGCACCATCCGCTCCACCTGCGTCCCCGTCACCGCGAAGGCGTTGTCGCCCGATTTTACCACTTGCAGCGGCGCTTTCCAGCAACTCCGCGGTCTGCGCCATCAGCGCGAAGACTCCCTCCCCCGTCAGCGCGGAGATCCGGAACGCGCGATACCCCTGCGCGTGTAGGTACGCCTCCGCCGCGGCCACCTTCTCCTCCGGCGGGTTCAGGTCCAGCTTGTTCAGCGCCACCAACTGCGGCCGGGCAGCGAGGTCGGTGTCGTAGAGCGCCAACTCCCGGTTGATGGTCTCGAAATCGTGCTGCGGGTCGGTGTCATCGTCCCCTACGTTGAGCACGTGGATTAGCACGCGGGTGCGCTCCACGTGACGCAGAAACGCGTGCCCCCGCCCCGCGCCGTGATGCGCGCCCTCCACCAGCCCTGGCAGGTCGGCCATCACGAAACTGCGGCCCTCCTCTACCCTCACCACGCCCAGGTTGGGCACCAGCGTGGTGAACGGATAGTCCGCGATCTTCGGCCGCGCCGCCGAGGCCTGCGCGATCAGGCTAGACTTGCCCACGTTCGGTAATCCGATCACCCCGACGTCGGCGAGCAGTTTCAGTTCCAGCTTCAGGCGGAACTGCTCGCCCGGTTCGCCCTTCTCCGAGAACCGCGGTGTCTGACGCGTGGAGGTGGTGAAACGGGCGTTTCCCCGACCGCCCCGCCCCCCGCGGGCGAGGACGACACGTTGCTCGGGATGCACCAGGTCCGCGATCAGCCTTCCGGTCTCGGCATTCCGAATCACGGTGCCGACCGGGAGCTTGATCTCGACCTCCGCGCCGTTCTTCCCGTGGCGGCGGTTGCCCTGGCCGTGACCGCCGCGACCGGCGGTGAAGTGGGAGCGATACGTGAAGTCCACCAGGGTACGCATGTGGGGGGCGACGAGCACGGTCACGCTGCCGCCATGCCCCCCGTCGCCGCCATCGGGTCCCCCGCGCGGCACGTGCTTCTCGCGACGAAAGCTGACGACGCCGTCTCCGCCGTCGCCAGCCTTCACGTCAATCTGAGCTTCGTCAACAAACACAGGCGTTGCTGAAGGAAAAAGGAAAAAGGAAAAAGGCGAAAACCGACGTCGTGGTCATCTTCCTCAAGGCTGCTTCCCCACTCTGCGGTTTTCCGTTGGTCTTTCCTTTGGCCTTTTTGACTTTTTACTTTTTGCTTCTTACTTCTGCCTTACCAGATCACGCCACGCCCGGCGTGACATGCACGACTCGCCGGTCGCCGCTCAGCGCGAATTCGACCACGCCCTCGACTTTGGCGAAGAGGGTGTAGTCCCGGCCCAGGCCGACGTTGCGACCCGGGCGAATCTTGGTGCCGCACTGCCGTACGATAATGCTGCCCGCGGGGACCAAGCTCCCGCCGTAGGCCTTCACGCCCCGCCGCTTGGGCTTGGAGTCCCGGCCGTTGCGTGAACTCCCCATCCCTTTCTTGTGTGCCATTTCAGCCCTCCGTCCCGCCGGCCATCGCAATCTGCTCCACCTTCACCTGGGTGAAGCGCTGACGATGACCCTTCTTGCGCTTGATGTTTTCCTTGGCCTTGTAGGTGAAAATGACGATCTTG
>CAZUGW010000190.1:0-6607 GCA_964620055.1 uncultured bacterium | reverse complement strand
GCGCGCTCGCGATCACGTCGCAGAAGGGCCGGCTCTCTGAGTCTCGCCTCAGACCGCCGGTCTTCCACTTCCGCAGATTGTCCTGGACGCGCCCCTCACAAGGCTTTCGGAAGATGCCCCAAGGCTCCCAACACGATCTCGGCATGACCGTCACCATGTCGAATTCCTCATGGGCGTTCTTTGGCCGATCGCCTCCTCGCAGGGTCTGTACGAGTCGGATCACCTCGCCGCGCTTCTCCAGCCCCGCGAGCTCAAGCGCCGTGTAGAGGATATGGGAGACGAGCGGGTTCGTGGCGATGAAGATGTGTCCCCCAGGGACCAGGACGCGTATCGCTTTCGTCGCCCAGGAGAAGAAGAACTCTGCCAGCGCGGCCTTGTCTTTCGCGCTCAGCACGCTGAACCTTGGAAGGGGGCTGCGCGTGTGACCGCCCAGAGTCGGTGGAATCCGCCACACGCCGCCGCGGCCCCCACGCAGCTTCGCCTTCTCCTTCGCGCTGTACTCCACCAGGCCGTAGGGAGGATCGGTGACTATGGCATGAATGCTGTCACCGTCTCTCTGGTCCAGCCAGGCGAAGCAGTCACTCTCGACGAGTTCGTACTCGGCCGCCGCGGCGCCTTGGATACCGGGTAGGGCCTGTTTGCGCACGGGCGCCACGTGTCGGGTGTCCGCGCCCCGCGTGTCCTGCTGGGCGTTGGGCTGATAGGTGGCGAAGGTCTCCCGGAGCATCGTCGGGGCGTCAACAGGGTATTCCTGGAGGATCCATTCAACGTCCTCTGGAAGGTATCCGGCCGCCAGGTAGAGCGGGGACGGATCCACGGCGAGACTTCGCGCCATCGCTCCGATCAGGGTCCGGGACGGCTTCGCCTTCCCGCGCTCCAACCGCGACAGATATCCCTTCGTGACTTCGACCTCAGAGGCCAACTCCTCTAGGGTATAGCCTCTGTCTGTCCGATGCCTGCGAAGCAACTCCCCGAATCGGCAGACCGGGGTGAGATAGGCGGGCTGATCGGACTGGTTGTGCTTGTACATGACATGGAGTCTAGCGCGGTTTACCAATCTAGTCAACTACGTTTTTGGCGTGCTGACAAGTGGCCCTACTCGTGCCGTCCCTCACGCCCTGGTACTGTGAAGAGATAGGGCAGTGACCGTGGGAGCCGGGTCCTCCCGGCGACCTTCACGTTGGCCGCCATGTCGCCGGGCAGTAGCTTGTCCCATGCCGCCCGACGGCCGGAGGCAGGCGGGACGCCTGCGCTCCCAGGAAGGTGTCCGACCAGAGGTCGGACCCACGGGGATTACCCCTTCAACCCACTCATCGCGATCCCCCGCGTGAAGTACTTCTGCCCCGCCAGGAAGATGAGGAGGACGGGGAGGGTGACCACGACGGTGCCGGCCATCAGCAGGTCCCAGCGCGTGGTGTACTGCGTCTGGAATACTTGCAGGCCGATCTGGAGGGTCTTCATCGAGTCCTTCGAGGTGATGAGCAGGGGCCACAGGAATTCGTTCCAGGCGGCGGTGAAGGTGAAGATGCCCAGGGTGGCGAGGGCCGGTCTGGAGAGCGGGAGGATGATACGGTAATAGATCCCGAACTCCGAGCAGCCGTCCAGGCGGGCCGCGTCCTCGAGTTCGCGGGGGAGCGTCATGAAGAACTGGCGCAGCAGGAAGATGCCGAACGCGCCCACCGCCGCCGGGAGCACCAGGCCGGGGTAGCTGTTCAACAGCCCGTGCCCGCCCGCCCCCGCCCAGCCGTTCCCGCCCACCAGGGGCCAGTGCTTGAGCATGATGAACACCGGGACCATGGTGACCTGCCCGGGGATCATCATGGTGGCGAGGACCAGCAAGAAAAGCAGGTTCTTTCCCCGAAATTCCAGCCGCGCGAAGGCGTAGGCCGCGAGGGAGCAGAGGAAGAGGTTGGAGAGCGTGACCAGCACGGAGTAGAGCACGGTGTTGAGGAAGTAGCGCCCGAAGGCCGCCGCTTCCATCGCCGCGCGGTAGTTCCCCCACTTCCACACGTGCGGCAGCCAGGTGGGGGAGGCGAAGATCTCCGACTCGGGCTTGAGCGAGGTCGAGACCATCCAGAGGAAGGGGAGGATCATGGTCACCGCGCCCGCGAGGAGGAGCAGATGAAGTATGGCCTGCTTGGTAAGAGAGGGCCTCACGAGTACTCCACCTGCCCGGCGCGGGTGAGCCGCAGCGTGATCAGCGAGAGCACGAAGATCAGCGCGAACAGCACGAAGGCCATCGCCGAAGCGTAGCCCATCTTCAGGTAACTGAACGCGTTCTGGAAGATCTGGTGCACGATGGTCGTCGTGGCGTTGTTCGGCCCGCCGTTGGTCATGACATAGACCTGCGCGAAGACCTGCGAGGCGCCGATCACGGACACCACGAGGATGAAGGCGGTGGTGGGTTTGAGCAAGGGCCAGGTGATGCGCCAAAAGCGCTGCCAGGCGCTGGCGCCGTCAATCGTCGCGGCCTCGTAGAGGTGCTCCGGGATGCCCTGCAGCCCGGCGAGGTAGATAACCATGTTATAACCCAGGCCCTTCCACACGGACATGGCCACGATCGCGGCCATCGCCTGGCCGGGGTCACCCAGCCAGGCCTGGGGTGAGATGCGGCCGCCGGAGAGCTTGGCCAGCAGGTAGTTCAGCAGCCCGTAGCTCGGGTCGTAGATCCATATCCACACCATCGCCACCGCCACCATGCTGGTGACCACGGGGAGGTAGTACGTGGTGCGATAGAGGCCCATGCCCTTCAGCCCCGCGTTCAGCAGCAGAGCCAGCGCGAGCGCGAGCGCCATGCCGAGCGGAATCGTGCCGACAGCGTACTGCAGCGTGTTCCGCAGCGAGAGATAGAACACGCCGTGATTCGCGAGGTCCTGCCAAAGGCGCGCGTAGTTCTTCATCCCCAACCAGACGGGCGAGTGGATCACATCGTAGCGGCAGAAGGAGAGGTGGAGAGCCGCGAGCACGGGGATGACCGTGAAGATGAGGAAGAGCGCGAGGCCGGGAGCGAGGAAGGCGTAGGCAGCGCGATTGTGGCGAGCGGTGGGAGCGCTCATTGCCGCGTCCTCTCCGCCAGCAACTCATCCAGCTCCCGCGAGTAGTCACGCAGGGCCTGCTCCGGCGTCTTGGTCTGGTAGATCGCGGCTGAGACGGCGGATTGGAGGCCGGTGCGGATCTCGAACCACTCCGGGATGGCCGGCAGCGACCGGCCGTACTGGTCCATGAGCGCGACGAACTCCTGGAGCTGCGGCGTCTCCTGCATGAACTTCGCCGCCTTCACCGCGGAGCGGCGCGGCGGGATGAAGAAGAGCGTGGCGTTGTAGGCCGCGAGGTTGTCCGGCTCCATCAGATAGGTCATCAACTCCCAGGCGAGGTCCTTGTGTTGACTCTGCGGAGACATCGCGAGCCAGTCGGTGTAGACGGAGACGACGCGCTGCTTGCGGCGAGGCGTGGGCGCGAGGCCGACCTGGGGGAGCAGCGCGGGCGCGTACTTCTTCACGTTGTAGACGCCGAACTGGTTCATGAACTCCATCGCGGCTTTCTGCGAGGCGAAGACCGGGATGGAGCCGCCGATGGTGGGCATACCCGCGGTGGGACAGACCTGATACTTGTTGTAGAGGTCGGAGCAGAACTGCAAGGCCTCCACCGCCTCGGGCGAATCGAGGCGCGAGTGCGTGCCGCTCTCGTCGAAGATCTGTCCGCCGTTCTCCCACAGGAACTCGATGAAGACCTGCCAGGAGACGGGGAGGTTCATCCCGGCGAGCTTGATCACGGTCCCATCGCGGACGGTCATCTTCTGCGCCGCATCGGCGAGTTGTTCCCAGGTGTCGGGCGGATGCGAGTAGCCGGCCTTCGCGAGCAGGTCCTTGCGATAGAGCAGCACGCGCGGGGCCGAGAGATAGGGCAGGCCATAGGTCTTGCCCTGATAGAGGCACGTGTTCCAGGAGGCCGGGTAGAAGTCGGCCTGCTGACCCCACTTGGCGATGCGATCGTCGAGCGGTTGGGCCATGCCGCGGTAGGCGAGGCCGCCGACGTACTCCGCGCCAACCTGGAAGATGTCGGGCTGCACGCCGCCGGCGAAGCTGATGGCGAGCTTCTGGTCGAGGTTCGCCCAGGAGATGTACTGGGTGTTCACCTTGACTCCGGGATGCGCGGCCTCGAAGCGCGGGAGGAGCTGCTTGTTCAGGAGGTCTGTCGTGTCCTGGTTGAAGTCGGTGATCCAGAGCTCGAGCTCGAGCTTCGGTCGGCCCCCGCCGCAGCCGGAGAGGAGGAGGCAGATCAGGAGCAGGAGGAGCGCGAGGCGTTTCATCTCATCATCAACAACGGCTTGAGGTAGAAGAGCGCGACGAAGACGATGGTGACGAGCACGTGGTACTGCTCGCGGTTCACGAAGAACTGCTGGAGGCTCCAGGGGCGGGGCGAGTCGGCGGGCGCGGGGAGGAGCCGCGGCGTCACCATCGGCACCTGCCGCACCCAGGCCGCGTGGGCCTCCCCGAAGGTCGCGGCCAGGAGGCGCTCCTCTTCGACGACCTGCCAGAGGTAGATGGCCATGAACACGGGCAAGACGATGGCCCAGGCCCAGAGCGAGCGCGCCATCACACAGAAGCCGAGCGCGCCGAGCGTGCTGCCGAGGTAGAGGGGGTGGCGGAGGAAGCGGTAGGGGCCGGAGGTGCACAGCTCTTGTCCCTTGTGCAGCAAGCCCGCGGCCCAGATGCGCACGGCCAGGCCGAGCACGACGAGCGCGGTTCCCAGGAGAGTCGTTGTCAGTGTGGGCTGAGCCAGCAGCAGGGCCGCGAGCGCGAGAGGGACGTGGAGCTTGATGCGTCGGAAGCGCCGCACCCGCTATCGCCCCAATCCGAAGGTCGCAGGGGACTGCACGCGCCACCAGAGCAGCGCGAGCATCGCCGCCACGCCGAGGGTGACGCGGAGTTGGTGGTTGCGGCGCACCGCCTCCCAGGACCAGCGGGCTTCGGCACTTCCGTGCCGAAGCAATCTCAATCGGCGGGGCCAGGGGAACCAGCGGTTCACCGCGGCGCAGTACTGCCCGTACTCCTCGCCGAATAGCCCGCGCAGGCGCGCCTCTTCGCCCACCACGCGGGCCTGGGCGTAGAGCGCGAAGCCGATCACGTAGGGCGCGATCAGATACCAGCGCCAGGTCATCAGCGCGAATCCCAGCCCCACGAAGAAGCGGCCGAAGTACATGGGATTGCGGAGCAGAGAATAGGGGCCGGACTTCACCATGGCGACGTTCTTGTGCAAGTGCGCGGCGGCCCAGAGTTGCGTGAACTCGCCGAACGCGATCACCGCCACGCCCGGCCAGAGCGGGCCGCGGTCCACGAAGTAGAGCAAGGCCGCGGCCGCAGGCACGGCCAGCAGAAACCTGAGCCTGGTGGAGAGCTTCTGGAACGTGGTGACGGGCTGCGCGGTCAGCAGATTGGGTTTGTCAGCGGACATGCCGGATCACAACTCCGGGGCCGATTCTACAGGGGGGGCGGAGGGGGTGTCAATGTGAACAGAGGTCGGCGGGCAGGCCCCGCCCTACAATCGCTTGCGCAGCACCGCCCGCGCCGGCGCGCCGTCCGCGCCCGCGATCCGCAGCGGCAAGCAGAGCAGTTGATACTCCCCGGCTTCGACGTGAGATAGGTCTATCGTCTCCAGCACCACCACGCCCGCGCCGAGGAGAGTCTCGTGCGCGGCCGTCTCGCCGGGGAGGTCAATGGACAGCGAGTCAATCCCGACCAGCAACACGTCGCGTTCCACCAGCCACTGCGCGCCGTCCGCGGTGAGATGCGCGGGGTGATCGGGCATGGGACCGCGGCGGATCCACGATGAGTTGTCGGTCTTGAGGAGGAGGCGCGCGGAGGCGACAGCCTGCAACTCGGCGCGGCCGATGCGCGTGACGCCGCGCAGGTCGAGCACCTGGGCCGGGCCGAGGAGGGAGGTCAGAGGGAACTGATCCACGGTCGCCTCGCCGGGCCGGAAATGCAGGGGCGCGTCCACGTGCGTGCCGGTGTGGGTGCAGAGCCGAAGGTGGGTGACGGTCACGGTGAGGCCGGCGTATTGCTCGGTGACGGGGGTCACCTCCACCCGCGGGTCGGTAGGCCAAGTCAGCATCTCCGGCGAAATCGGCACGCTGATATCAAGGTATTCGTCCTGCATCTCACCCTCTTCCTACGGCCGCGGAACATTCCGGCCGGGTGGTCGGTCTAACCCAGTGACTGCAGATACCACGCTATCATCTCAGAGGAGCGCTCGATAATGAAACCAATGATCGTTAGACTCTCTAAGTGGCTGGCTCTTGCCATCGCCGGGGTGGCCATCACGGCCGGCCTGGTGGCCGCCTCTCAATCTTCGTCCGGGGACATCTCTCCCCTGCAGACGGTGCTCCGCGGGCAGAGCCAGTGGCTGGCCGGCGGGCCGGCCTCGTTGCGCGTGATCGTCACCGATCACAACACCGGCCGGCCGGTACGCGGGGCGGTGCATATCGGCCTGACGCCCAAGGACGAGCAGGCGATGGGGAAGGTGGCGCTGTACGACGGCCGGCTCCGGGAGGGCACGCTGGACGCGAAGTTCCTGGTGCCGGAGGTGAAGCCGGGGAGTTACGAGC
>CAZUGW010000189.1:0-6629 GCA_964620055.1 uncultured bacterium | reverse complement strand
CCGTTCACCGAGCCGCAGGGGCGGATTCCTCTCGACGAATTCGTGATGTGGAACGCGTGGCGTGAGTAACCCGGACCTCTTCATCTACGGCGCCAGTCCCGCCGGCCTCGGCGCGGCCGTGACCGCCGCGCGGGAAGGCCTGCGCCTAGTGATCGCGGAACCGCTGGGGCAGATCGGCGGGATGGTCACCGGCGGTCTGGGGCGGACCGACCTGGGCCGGCCGGAGACGGTGGGAGGCGTGTTTCGCGAGTTCATGGACCGCGTCGTGCGTTACTACGCCGCGCGCTACGGCCCGGACTCGCCGCAAGTGAAGGACTGCGCGGGAGGGCAACGCTTCGAGCCCAGCGCCGCGAAGCAGGTGCTGACCGAGATGCTGGCCGAGGCCGGGGTGGAGGTACTGCTGCGGCGCGCGGTGGCGAGCGCGGAGGTGGACGGCGAAGCAGTTAAGTCGGTGACGCTCGAGGGCGGGGAGCGCGTCTTGGCCGACGCGTTCGTGGACGCGAGCTACGAGGGCGATCTGCTCGCCGCGGCGGGGGCGAGGTATCGGGTGGGGCGCGAGTCGCGGTCGGAATACGGCGAGGAGTACGCGGGGCATCTGTTCTGGGACCCGTGCAAGGGACGCGCCACGGAGCACGGCACCGGTGAGGGCGATGACCGCGTGCAGGCCTACTGCTTCCGGCTGTGCGTCACCGACCGCGAGGAGAATCGTCTGCCGATAGAACAACCGCCCGACTACGACCCCGCGCGCTACGAATTGCTCAAGGCCTACCTCGAGGCCGCGCCGCGGCAACTCAAGGACGTGCTGCTCTTGGGTCAGCTCCCGAATGGAAAGTGGGATGTTAACAACTGGGGGTTCTGCTGGCAGTCCATGGACTTCATCGAGGGGAACGTCGGTTACGTCGAGGGCGATGGGCCGACGCGTCGCGAGATCGCGCGGCGGCATCGCGAGTATCAGCAGGGCCTGCTCTATTACCTCCAGCACGACTCCTCCGTCCCCTCCGACCTGCGCGCGGAGGCGGCGCGTTTCGGGCTCTGCCGGGATGAGTTCGTGGAGAGCGGCGGCTGGCCGGAGCAACTCTATGTGCGGGAGGCCCGCCGCCTGATCGGCCGCCACATCTTCACCGAGCACGACGCGCGGCGCGATGGCGCGAAGCCGGACTCCGTGGCCGTCGGGAGCTACCCGCTCGATTCGCACGCCACCCAATGGTATCGCCCCGGTCAGCCCACGCCCGCGCCGGAGGGGTTCTTCATGTGCTCGACCAAGCCCTACGAGATCCCGTTCCGCAGCCTCCAGCCTGAGTCGCTCGCCAACCTCCTCGTCCCCGTCTGCCTCAGCGCCACCCACGCCGGCTACGGCACGCTACGGATGGAACCGGTGATGATGAACCTGGGGATGGCCTGCGGCCTGGCCGCCGCGCTCGCGAAGCGGCACGGGTGCGCGGTCAGTGACGTCGCGGTGGAAGAACTGCAACGCGAACTGGAGGCGAGGGGGCAAGTGATACGCGCGCCTCTCTGAAGGTCACCGGCTTGGACGACGATCCCGCGCGGCAAGGGGAAAGAAGGCGCGCCCGGAAGAACAACAGGTCACAGGACGGAGTTCAGCATGAGTTCGAGCGAACCAGCGCGCTGGGACCCCGACACCATCGCGCAGCACAACGCGGAGGTGAAGAAGTTGTGGGCCGACTTCGAGGCCGGCTGCCCGGAGCGCGTGCCGGTGGCGTTCAACCTCGGCTGGCGGTACTACCTGCTGACGCCGTGGCTGAACACGGAGGGCATCTCGTTTCAGCGCTATTTCGAGGACCCCGCGGTGCAATGGGAGGTGCAACTCACCTTCTGGAAGTGGATTCGCGAGCACCTGCCGGCGGACCTTGAGTGGGGGTTGCCGGAGCAGTGGAACGGCCTGCGGCCCGATCTCCAGAACACCTACGAGGCGGCCTGGCTCGGCTGCCGGATGGAGTACCGCGACGGCGAAGTGCCCGACACCTGGCCGCTGCTGGGAGGCCAGGACAAAGCCGGCGCTGGTGTCGGCGTCGCCGTGATCGACAGCGGCATCGATGTCTCCAACCCCATGCTCCAGGATCCCCGACCCGCTGCGCGGCGGGATCATGGGGCGGGCGATGGAGTATTGCGAGTACTTCGAGGAGCGGCGCAGGCGCGAGGAGTTCTGCGGTCGTCCTATCGGCAAGCCGGCAATGTCAGGTGGAGGGACAGACGGTCCGTTCACCGCGGCCTGCAATCTGCGCGGGGCGATGGAACTGTGCTTGGACATCTATGAAGACCCGCAATATGTAAGAGAATTACTTGACTTTATCACCGAGGCGATCATCGTGCGCATCCGCGCGGTGGCGGAGTTCAACGGGGTCACCTACCCGCAGCAGGGGTGGGGGTTCGCGGATGACAGCATCCAACTGCTCTCCGTGGAGCAGTATCGCGAGTTCGTGCTCCCGTGTCACCGGCGGCTGCTGGAGGCGTTCTCGCTAGGTGGGCCGAACTCGATCCACCTCTGCGGGAACGTGCAGCGCCATCTGCCGATCTTGCAGCAGGAACTGAACATCCAGGACTACGACCTCGGATTCCCGGTGGACCTGGGGCAGGTGCGGAAGGACCTGGGGCCGGGGGCCTTGCTGCGCGGGAACCTGCACCCGATGACCTTGTGCGAGGGGCCGGTGGCGAAGATTCGCGACGAAACCGCTGCTATCCTGCAGAGCGGGGTGAAGGAGGGGCGGCGGTACGTCTTTTGCGAGGGGAACAACGTCGCGCCGGGCACGCCGCTGGAGCATTTCCAGGCCGCGTATGACGCGGCGCGCGACTATGGGAAGCACTGAACGGGAGGGGTGAGTTGGACCCACACTACAGCATCAGCGCGACAGGCCTGACCAAGCGATTTGCCGATCTCCTCGCGGTGAACGACATCACCGTGCAGGTGCGAGAGGGCGAGTTCTTCGGCTTTCTGGGGCCGAACGGCGCGGGCAAGTCCACCACCATCAAGATGCTCTGCGGCCTGCTGCGACCCACCGCGGGGCGCATCCACATCGCGGGACACGATCTCCAGGCTCAGCCGCTGGAGGTGAAGCGCAACCTCGGGGTCTTGCCGGAGGAGATCAACCTCTACGAGCGCCTCAGCGGGGCCGAGTTCCTGATGTTCGCGGCGCGCATGCACGGCCTGCCGGTGGCCGAGGCGAAACGCCGGAGCGACGAACTGCTCGACCTCATGGAGCTCACCGAGGCCCAGCATAAGCTGATCGTGGACTACTCCATGGGAATGAAGAAGAAGGTCGCTTTCGCCGCGGCCCTCATCCACCGCCCGCGGGTGATCTTCCTCGACGAGCCCTTCAATGGCATTGACCCGGTCTCGGTGCGGGCCATCCGCAACGTGCTGCGGCAACTCACCGAACACGGCACGACCATCTTCTTCACCACCCACGTGATGGAGGTGGTGGAGCGGCTTTGCACCCGTGTCGCCATCATCTCCCGCGGCCGGATCGTCGGAGAGGGGAGCCTGGCGGAGCTGCGCGCGAAGGCGGAGACCGGCGGGGACGCGACGCTGGAGGATATCTTTATTAAGTTGATCGAGGCGCGGGTGGAGGAGGAGACGCTGAGTTGGATCTAGGGAGGAAGGGAGGAGGGGAGGTAGGGAGGATTCCCTATCTGCGCCTGCTGTTATGGCTGAAGGCGCGGCTACTGTGGCGCACGTACACGCGGCACACGTCGGCGGCGGTGGGGGTGATCCTGCTGCTCGCAGGGTTCGCGCCGCTATCGCTCGCGGGCGCTCTCATCTGTCTCTTCGGGTTCGACTACTTCGATGCGGACTTGGACCGATACTTACTCCAGGCCGTGCTGCTCGGGGTGTATCTGATGTGGCTGATGTCCGCGGTGTTCGGGTACGCGCTGCGGGAGGAATTCGACATCAGCAAGCTGCTGCTCTACCCTGTCACCGAGCGGCAACTGCTCGCCGGGACGATCCTGGGGACGTTGCTCGACTTCGGGTTCCTGCTCATGGCGCCGACGCTGCTGGTGGTGGTGATCAGCTTCTCCCACGGTTTCGCCAGTTTCCTCCTGGTCTCAACCACGGTCATCCTCTTCCTGTTCCATACGCTGGCGCTCTTCCAGGCGCTGAGTCTGGCGGGGGCCGGGCTGTTGCGCAGCCGCCGCGCCCGGGATCTCATGGTGGTGCTGCTCCCGCTGCTCTCGATCGTCATCTATGTCAGCTTCCAGACGGCGGCCCATCGCGCCATGGACGTGGACTGGCGCAGCTTCCTCACCCGCCCGGCCTGGGGCGGGGTGGCGTACACGCCGCCGGGGATCGCGGCGCGGGCCATCTCCGCCGCGGCGCAGGGGGATATCGCCATCGCGCTCGGCGGCCTTCTCGTCTTGGCGGCGCTGTCGGCGGGCTCGCTCTATCTCGCGGGATGGCTGCTGCACCGAGTCTACACGGGCGAGACCACCGGGGGCGCAGTGCGGCGCGCCGCGCCGATGGCGAGGCCCCGTATGCACGTCGCGGGCCGCGCCGGGGTCTGGGCTTCATTGCTGCCGGTGGTGGCGGCGGTGGCCGAGAAGGAGCTGAAGTACCTGCTGCGCGAGCCCTTCTTCAAGGCGATGATGCTCCGGGCCGTGTACATTCTCGTGATGTTGCTGTTCGGGATGACGGGATTCCGAGGCAATCCGGCGCAGATGCTGGCCTACGGCCCTACCATGGTGTGGGCCGTCATCGCGGTGATGCTCCTGGGCGAGACGGAGGTTGTCTTCAACATTCTCGGCTCGGAGGGCGCCTCGGCCTCGCTGCTCTTCCTCTACCCGGCCTCGCGTCGGGAGCTGCTGCTGGGCAAGAACCTCACGCTCTTCACCGCGCTGGCGGCGATCAATGTGGCGGTGGCGCTGGGCCTCTGCGCGCTGACGCAGGGGATGGGGAGCTTCCCGCTGATCGCCCTCTGGACCATGTTGACGACGGCGGTGTTCGTGTCAGCCGGGAATCTCATCTCCATCCGGATGCCCATCCGACTGGTGATGCGCGGCTGGCGCGTCCAGCCGCAATCCGCCAGCCGCGGCTGCACCCACTTCCTGACCCACGCGCTGGTCTCGCTGGGAGCGGGTCTGCTGGCAGTCCCGGTGCTCGCCGCGCTGCTCGCGCCGGGCCGATGGATCTCCCCGTTCTGGTTCGCCCTGACCATCCCGTTCGCGCTGGCCTACGTCTACGCCTGCTACGCTCTCTCCCTGCAGATCGGGGAGCAGTGGCTGATGCAGAGGGAACCGGAAATCGCGGCGAAGTTGAGCGATACGGAGTAGTAGGCCTGCCCTGAGCGAAGGGGCGGTGATATAGTGGAGGGTGGCGCGTACTCAGTAGGCTGTGGCCACGCGTGGGCGTTCGCTCCCAATCGGAACGCGCATCGCAAGGGGAGGCAGTATGAGGTCGAGACTGGGCCGTCTCCGCGCACCGCTGCTGTTTTCGGCGGCGACCTTTCTGGTCGCGGGAGGCGTACTCCCGCAGGCCCAATCGGGGAACACGCAGGCCCCGACCAGGCCGTCAGAGGCCACTCAGGAAGCAGCGCCTTCGTCTGGGCCGTCTGACACACCCCCGCGGGTGGTGGACTACTCCCACCTTGTTACCTTCGTGCGCAAGCAGGGAGGGGGTGGCTGCGGCACCATGACTTCGCTCGCGATACTGGACATCCTGGCCGAGAGAGACTATCCGTACTCCCCGGACTTCTCCTATAGGTTCGCCGCATACGTCTACAACAACCCCCTCGGGAAACTGAACCAACTGGATGTGCTCCAGCAATATGGGTGCTGCGCGGAGGCCTCGCTGCCCACGAATGACGAACCCGAGAAGGTCCTCGTCCCCACGCCAGAGCACTATCTGGAGGCTGCGATGTACAAGATCGCGGCCTACTCCTCGGTGATCTCGAAGCCCTCGGTTGACGACCTCAGGGGGTTCCTCTGGAAGTACGGCCCTCTTTTCGCCGCGGGTGACACACCAGGATCGCCGTTGCACGGGCACGTGTTCACGATTGTCGGTTACAGCGACGACACTCGGATGTTCAAGGTCCTCAACAGCTACGGCGATCGTTGGGGCAACAACGGCCTGATGGACATGCCGTATGCCAGCGTCGAGAACCCGCCCGCCGACGATGAGAGGAGTTCGCCTCGCGTCGATTGGATCAGGTGGGTGCAGGCCCGGCCGAAGCCACCGACGCCTCCACACCCGTATACCTGCCGGATCAGTATTCGTCACAACCTCGGGCGCAATCACCTGACCATCAAGGTCTGGGCCGCGGGCCAAGAGCCAAAGGCAGTGTGGGATCGGCCCAACCGGGTCAATACCCTGGACGACAGCAGGAGCTTGGTGCTCGATATTCCGCTTTCGCCCCCCGGCAGTCCGTCCCCAGAGTCCACGTCCTGGTATGTGGCGATATCGGATGACGGGCCGCCAGGGCGCTCGCCCGCGGCGACGCTGAACGACCTGGTGTTCGTGCATCGGAGCGCGACGGAGCCGCCAGTGCTATTCCGACCTTTCTCCCTTCCCGCCGCGATCCCCAGCGGGGGCACCGTCCGCCTCAAGTGCCACCTGAGGTGAGTGGGGAGGGCACGGCCCCTCTGGGATGGCGTTGCCCATCCCAACGGGGTGGCAGAGC
>CAZUGW010000188.1:5726-6644 GCA_964620055.1 uncultured bacterium | reverse complement strand
CTGACCCCGGCCCCTAGGACGGCTGCACCGCCGTCCTACTTTGGACCTGCTCCTCGGCAGCGGGCTGGCGCAGGGGCAGCAGGAAGGTGAACGTCGAGCCCTCGCCCAGTTTGCTCTCCACCTTGATCTCGCCGTGATGCGCTTCCACCAGGTGCTTCACGAGATACAGCCCGATCCCCGTGCCATACTGCTTGCGCGTATCCCGGTTGTCCACCCGGTGGAAGCGCGTGAACAGCTTGCCCAGGTGCTCGCCCGGGATCCCGATGCCCTGGTCGCTCACGCTCACGGCCACGTGCTCATCCAACCGCTCCGCGTGCACCGTCACCTTTCCTCCGTCCGGGCTGTACTTCAC
This sequence comes from uncultured bacterium, assembly GCA_964620055.1. GTDB lineage: Bacteria > Armatimonadota > Hebobacteria > Hebobacterales > Hebobacteraceae > CAZUGW01. The sequence goes on along the minus strand of CAZUGW010000188.1, from coordinate 6,292 downwards.
CGCGTTGGACAGGAGGTTGGTGAGCACCTGCTCGACCTTATCCTGGTCGGCGGAAATCAGCGCCAGATCGCTCGGCACGATCACGTCGAAGGCGTGGTTCGTCGCGTAGGAGCGCTGCGCCTCCACCACCCGGGTGATCGTCTTCGGCAGATCCACCTCGGTGACTACCAGGTCGAGCGTTCGCCCCGACTCGATCCGGGAGAGGCTGAGGAGGTCGCTGATCAGCCGCACCAGGCGGTCGCACTCCGTGTCAATGATGCGGTAGAACTCCATCTGCATCTCGCGGTCGTAGTAGCCCTCGGTGTCGTCGAGCAAGGTCCGGATGAACCCTTTGATGGAGGTGAGCGGAGTGCGCAACTCGTGCGAGACGGTGGAGACGAATTCCGTCTTCATCCGTTCCACGCTACGGATATCGGTGATGTCGTTCAGCGTGGCGACCACGCCGACCACGGTCTTGTTGTCGCCCTGCAGGAGCGCGGTCTGCACCTGGTAGATGCGCTCCTCGGGGTGGAAGATGGAGATCTCCGCGCTGGCCTCAGCCCGCCCGTTCAGGCAGGAATGCACCA
>CAZUGW010000188.1:305-5713 GCA_964620055.1 uncultured bacterium | reverse complement strand
GTGCCGCACCACCTGGGTAAGCGGCTTCCCGGTGCCGTCCTCGGCCGGGATGTCGAAGATGTGCTTCGCCGCCGAGTTCACCAGCCGCACCCGCCCCTGCGCGTCCACCACCAAGACGCCCGAGAGCATCCCCTGGAGGGTGGCCTCCAACTCTCGCTTCTCGTCCGCCACCGCGATGTAGAGCTTGGCGCTGGAGATCACCGCCGCGGCGTTGCGCGAGAGCGCCGTCAGCAGCGTCACATCCTCTTCGGTGAACCGCTCTCCCCCCCGCTTGTTGAACGCGTGGAACACCCCGATGGTGGTTTTCTCCACCACCCTCCCCTCTATGTCGCGGCGCTCGATCATCAGCGGGACCGTCAGCGCGTTGCGCATGTGCAGCAGCGCCACGTTCTCCTTCACCGTCCGCGGGTCGGTCATCGCATCGTCTATGATCACCGCCCGCCCCTCGCGGAACACCTGGCCCGAGACGCCCTGCGTGGCGCGCACGCGGAAGATCTCGATCTCCTCCCGGTTCAACCCCAGGGAGGGCCACTGCGCCACCAACTCGCCGGTGCTCTCCTCGTAGAGCATCAGCACCGTCTTCTCGGCGCGCACGATCATCGCCACTTTCTGCATGAACCGCCGCAGCACCGACTCCAACTCGGCCGCGGTGGTGATCGGCGCCGACGCGTTACCCGCCGATTCCTGCAGCTCCGACTCCAACCGCCGCTTCGCGTGCTGCAACTCTCGGATCTGAACGCGCAGCCGGTCCAGTTCCGCTCTGATCTTATCGTCGTCTTGTCTCGTTGCGCCAGTCTGCCCGGTCAAGCCACTATCCCTTTTGCCTGCAGTTGCGTCTTGCCCCTACCCGGCTCGCGGCTCCACGCCCACCGCGCCCGCTTCGGGCGCCGGTTCTCGCGCGTTGGCATCGGCCTCGCGCAGGTAACGCGCCGCCACCTCCGGCGGCGTCACGTTGATGAAGATCCCGGTTCCCATCTCGAACCCCGCGGTGATGGTAAGCCGCGGGAAGATCTCGAGATGCCAGTGAAAATCCGGCCGTTCGTCACTATCGCACGGCGCGGTGTGAATGGTGAAGTTATAGGGAGGATCGTCGAGGGTGACATGGATCCGGCGCAGCGTCCCGCCGAGGAGTTCGGCGAAACTCGCCTGCTCTTCTGCCGAGATGGCGGCGAAGGAGGGCCCGTGCCGCTTGGGGAGCACCCAGGTCTCGAAGGGGTACCGCGAGGCGTACGGCTCGAACGCGACGAACGATTCGTTCTCAGCCACTATTCGCGTTCCCTCGTTCCGCTCCTGGTTCACGATGTCACAGTAGGCGCACCGGTCGCGATAGCTCTCATACCGCTTCGCCCCGGCCATCTCCGTCGCCACCTGCCCGGGCAGCATCGGCGTGGCAATGATCTGCGAATGGGGATGGCTCAGTGACGCCCCCGCCACCCGCCCGTGGTTGCGAAAGATCAGAATGTACTTGAGGCGCGGGTCTTTCTTCAGGTCCAGGTAACGGGCGCGATAGGCCCACAGCACGTCCTCGATCTGCCGCGCATCGAGAAAGGCGAACGGCCGGGTGTGCTCCGGGGTCTCGATGATCACCTCGTGCGCGCCGACCCCGTTCATCCAGTCATACATCCCGAAGCCGGTCTTATCCAACTCCCCTTCCACCGCCAGTGCCGGGAACTTGTTGGGCACCACGCGCACCCACCACCCGGGGCCGTTGCGCTGGCTGCCGGGGTGGCGGAAGGCGATGATCTCGGGAGGGGTCATCGCCTCGTTGCCGGGGCAGAACGGGCAACGGGAGATGTCGTCCACCTCGCTGGCGCGAGGACGGGAGGTAAAATCACTCGGGCGCTTGGCGCGCTCGCTGGCAATAATCACCCACTCCCCCGTAATGGGGTCCCGTCGTAACTCCGGCATTCACTGACCTCGGGGAGGGACGGAGGCGAGACTCCCGCCGCACTTCGGCGGACCCCTGCCTCAGTTCTCGCTGCCGCTCCTGACCTACACTGCGTCGCTTGCTGCCACGGTAACTTCGGGCAGAGCCCGTCTCTCCTCCCAACGGGCGTCACGGACATATCCTGGCCCCGTCCTCAGGCCAAGATACTCAACCCGCCGCCCACCCCCGTGGCGGCGCCTCTAACTCCATCGCAGTCACACGCGCTACCGGCGCCACGCGTTCGCGGTTCCGGTTGCCAGGTTATTCTACCGGCGCGATAGGGCCTTGTCAAGCCGCGGTCCGCCTCGGGGGCGACCGAAGAACGCCGCCGCGGCGCGCCTTGACAAGCCCCGACGCGGGCGGCTATCATAGTGCGTGCCAGGGGCGCGCGTGATACCCGTGGCTCACGCTTGTCAGCGGGGGCGAGTGGCGGAATTGGTATACGCGCAGGACTTAGAATCCTGTGGCCGAAAGCCGTGGGAGTTCAAGTCTCCCCTCGCCCACCACCACGGGGGCGCTGGCGCGAGACGATTGCACGGGCGGAAGTAGCTCAGTTGGTAGAGCGTCACCTTGCCAAGGTGAGGGTCGAGGGTTCGAGTCCCTTCTTCCGCTCCAGTTGCTCTGACACCAGGTCTTATCGCCCGCGAACTGGGCCTCTGCAGGTAGACCTCGCCTACTCTCCGGCGGGGTTGTTTTTTCGGCAAGGAGTAGGCTTGTGACGACACCGGCGAAGCCCGCATTGGAAGTTGAGGTCGAGACCACAGAGCGCGAGGGAGGGCGGGTCGAACTGAACGTCCGCGTCGCTCCCGCGCCCGTCGCCGCCGCGAAAGAGCGGATTGTACAGGCGGCGAGCCGCCGCGCGAACATCCCCGGGTTTCGCAAGGGCAAGGCCCCCCGCGCGCTGTTGGAGCGGTACCTGGATCAGGATTTCATCAAGCAGCAAGTGATCGAGTCGCTGGTCGAGGACGCCTACGACGCGGCTGTGGAGCAGGCCGAGCTCAAGATCCTGGGCAGCCCTGACGTGGAGGACGCCGACCTTGCGGAGGACGGGGCGCTGGTCTTTCGTGTCACCGTGACGCGCCGCCCGGAGATCACGCTGGGAGAGTACACGGGCCTGAAGGCCACGCGGTACGTCACCGCGGTCACCGACGAGCAGGTGGAGGCGGAGTTGGAGCGCGTCCGCGGCCGGCTGGCCCGCTACGCGGAACTGCCGGAGGGGGCCATGATCGAGAAGGGCGATCTGGCAGTCGTGGACTACGAGATGTATGTGGACGGGGAGAAGCGGGAAGGGGGAGGCGCGACGGGCTATCCGTTGGAGGTGGGCGCGGATGAACTGTTCCCACAGCTCAGTGAGGCCCTGCTCGGCGCGCGCCCGGACGAGGCGCGGGAGTTCGAGGTGACCTACCCGGAGACGCACTCGGACGAGGAGCTGGCCGGAAAGACGGCGGCCTTCAAGGTCACCCTCCAGCAGGCCCGCCGCCGGGAGCTCCCCGAGATGGACGATGAGTTCGCGAAGAAGGTGTCCGACCTGGGCACGATGGCCGAACTGCGGGAGCGGGTGCGACAGAATCTGGAGGCGGTGGGGCAGAGCTTCGCGGAGGAGGACGTCGAGAACCAATTAATCCGGCAGGTGTCGGAGTCGTCTTCACTCGACGTGCCGGAGGCGCTGGTGGAGCGGGAGGCGGAACGGCGCGTGAACGAGATCAGCACGGCGCTGGAGCAGCGACGCGACAGCCTGCACGGTCACCTGCGGCGACACAACTTGAGCTATGAGGACTGGCGCGCCGATATCGTGACGCAGTCCCGGCAAGAGGTGCGCAAGGCGCTGGTTCTGGACGAGATCGGCCTGCGGGAGGAGATCAAGGTCACCGACGAGGAAGCCCACGAGGAGTTGCATCGCCTGGCGGAACGCGAGAAGCTCAGCGAGGAGCAACTGCATGAGCGCATGCACGAGTCGGGTGAGTTCAACCGCATGATCAACCGCCTTTACCACCGCAAGATCATCAAGCTCCTGGTGGAGCGCGCGGAGATCACCGAGCAAGTGGGGGAGTCGAAGCCGGCGGAGGAGGCCGGGGCCGAGGGGTAGTCCGGGGCGAACAGCAGATATCACGGCGGACGGGAGTGCGCTCCCGTCCGCCGTTTCGTTCACCGTTCTCGCAACGCCTCCGCCCGCACTTCCTGCCCGAGGGGCGCGTTCATGCTGCCGGTGCGATATCCCTCCAGGTCGAGGGTGACGTAGTAGTAGCCGGCCCGGCGGAACTCCGCGACGATTCGCGCGCGGATTTCCGGCTGCGCCACGCGCGCGATGTCCTCTTCCTCGACCTCGATCCGCGCCACCGGCCCGTGGTTGCGGACGCGGAACTGGCGCAATCCCAGGCCGCGAAGGAGTTGCTCGGCCGCGCGCACCTTGAGCAGTTCCTCGCGGGTGATGCGATCACCGTAGGGAAAGCGCGAGGCCAGGCAGGCGAAAGAGGGTTTGTCCCAGGTCGGGAGGCCCAGCTCGCGGGAGAGCTCGCGGATGTCGTCCTTGGTCAGCCCCGCCTCGCGCAGGGGGCTTCGCACCCCCAGTTCGGCCGCGGCGCGGGAGCCCGGGCGGAAGTCGCCGGTATCATCCAGGTTGGCGCCGTCGGCCACCACGGGCAGGCCTTCCTCCTGTGCGATCTCCACGAGCCTGCCGAACAACTCGTGCTTGCAGAAATAGCATCGCTCGGGGGGATTGGCCGCGAACTTCTCATTCTCCAGCTCCTCGGTGTGAATCGCCCTCAGCCGGATGCCGAGTTGCCGCGCCAGGCGGATCGCCTCCTCCACCTCGTGATCGGGGTACGTTTCCGAGCTCGCGGTCACCGCCAGGGCGCGCTCGCCCAGCACCTGGTGTGCCACCGTGAGCAGTAGCGTGCTATCCACGCCGCCCGAGTAAGCGACGACGACCCCACCGGTTTCCGCCAGCTTCTGTTTCAGCGTCTCCAACTTGACTCTAACTTCCTCTCGCACCGTCACTCCTTTCCCACCGGCCCCACTTCCGGCCGCGGAGTATTGTACCACCGCGTGGGACCTCGCGGCGAGAGGAGAGCCTCCGAAAGGGGGTCGGCAAATAGCGAACGACGCGCTATAATAGGGCGTTCGTGGAGGTTGCATATGAAGCGCGTTTCCTGGATGGGAGTTGTTCTGCTCGTGACGGCCGTCTTTGCGTCGGGGTGCGGACGCGTGCGAGTGCCGGGAAAAGACGAGTTCGGCGGCAAGAAGGCGGTTACTACTGCCGCTAAGCCACCGACCAGCCCGATCCCGAAGCAGCCGTGGTTCGAAGCGGGGTCGCCCGAGGCGAAGGTGCGTCTCATCGCGTTCTTCCCCATGGACGACTACCGCAAGCCCGTCATGGATCTGCTGAAGGGCCTGGCGAAGCAGTACCCCGGGAAGGTCTATGTGAAGTGCACAGATATTCGGACCCCCGAGGGGCAGCAGGCCCGCACGCGCGCCGGGGGAA
>CAZUGW010000188.1:0-295 GCA_964620055.1 uncultured bacterium | reverse complement strand
TAATCAACAGCCAGAGTTCAGTGACGATCCAGGTTAAGCCCAATCCGTACGAGGTGGACTTCAACCAGGACATGGGGATGTTTTGGACCGCGGACGACCTGAAGGCCGCGGTGGCGCAAGAGGTGGCTAGGACTTACGGGAAGTAGGGCGCGGGCGCGATGGAGAGGCCGAGGGGGCCGGCTCTTCGGCGGGGAGGATGTAGTACTGATTCTTGCCGGCGCTCTTGGCCTGGTAGAGGGCGGCGTCGGCCCTCGCCATGAGGCCCTGCGGGGGCTCCGCTCCGTCGTGCACCGAG
>CAZUGW010000187.1:926-6715 GCA_964620055.1 uncultured bacterium | reverse complement strand
CGGAACTGGGCTACGGCGCACGCGGCGCGGGCGGCGCGATCCCGCCGAACGCGACGCTGATCTTCGAGGTCATCTACGTCGGCAAATAGTGAATCCACACGGGCGTCCCGTAAGGGGCGCCCGTAGTGTCCTGTATGCTGCTCTGCTAGCTCACCGTCCCTTTCGCGTCTTATTGCTGCTTACCAGCACTATTGGTTGACACTGCCTGCCAGGTGTAGTAGGCTTACGCTGAAAGAGCTTTGAGAGGGGGTAACCATGTTCTCACCCGCGATATGGGGCTGGCTTTGGGGAGTGCTGCAGAGCTTCGTCGTGTCCGTCGCGGCGGGATTAGTGACCACCGCGATCTCGAAGTGGGTTTCCCAGCACGAGGGCTCCTGGTTCCGGTGGCCGCGCTTCTCGATCGGCTTCGGAGTGATCCTGGTCCCGTTGTTCTGCTTTTACATCGTGCCTCGGTACCCGCCAGAAGTGCCGTCGCTGGCAGAGGGCAACATAACGTTGTCCGAGGCGACGACGATGGTTTCGGCGCGAGGGCTCTCCCTCCGCGTTACCAGGCAGTTCATGGCCATTCCTGAGAAGGATAGGGTGGCGCAACAAGACCCTCGAGAAGGACGCGTCGCGAAGGGCGGAAAGATCGCGGTGACGGTGAGCGCCGGCCCCTATCCGCAGGTTGTGAGCAGTCAGGAAGCGCTGGCCGTCGCCGAGTTGCACAGAGCGGGGCTGGAGGTAAGCATCCTGAGGATCCCCTCTCTTACGCAGGCAAGAGGGGTAGTTACCAGGCAGGAGCCGGAGAACGGGGAAGATCTTCACCCGGGTGATAAGGTAACGATCACAGTCAGCAGAGGGCTGCCGCCGCAGAGAGTCGAGATCCGCGGCGTCAGGCGACTGCCCGGGGACGAAGGCGATGGTGAGGTAACGGTAAGGGTCTGTGGTTTCCCCGAGGGATCGGTGGTTCTGGCGTGGGTGGAGGAGCCGAACGAAGCTTATTATCCGCAGGAGAGGGCTGAGTTTCACTATCCGGACCCTGATGTGGCCATGCCTCAGGAGTACCACCTGAGGTTGCGCTACGCTTTCCGTGCTCCCCCTGCCGATAAGCTGGTACGCCTCACAGTGCATCCTCCGGGCTGCGCCCTAAGCAGCGTGACGGTATTCCGGGCAACTCACCGCAACTACTTGCTAGTCTCGGCCGGACCACTTCAGTTTCAACTGGAGAGGGAAGGCTACAACCCTCTTGCAGAGGCCGCGCCTCGGTCGGTGCACAGTGACCCGCCACCGGACAGGTGCCGGTGCAATGGAGAGACAGCGCGGCAATAGGTCGCGGAACCACAACCGCGAGGAGAGATGACATGCATACCGGTATCTGCAGGCGTGTGGCATTCATATCATGTTTAGCGCTCGTCTGCCTCACCGTCGGCGCCTGCGGAGGTCGGACACAGGCGCGGCCGAAGAATGGGGGCGCGGAGGAGGGCCGGCCGCTGGTCAGGGCGATGTGGGTGTGGGATGCCCGCGCGATCACCGATCAGGTGAAGAGAGCGGAGCTTCTCGCCTTCTGCCGGGAGAAACAGATCAGCCTGCTTTTTGTCGACGTCGGTTCGATCTTTGCCGAGCCGAGTATCGCGGCGCGAAAGCCTCTGGTTACGCCTGACCAATTGGCCGATTTCGCGCTGGCCGTGCACGAGGCCGGGATGAAACTGGACGCTCTCGACGGGGATGCGCCGTGGAGTCGTAGCCAGAACCATGGCGCGGCCGTGGGACGCCTGGAGAAGGCGCTGGCCTTCAACCAGGCTCGTAGGACGAAGAACGAGAAACTGGACGGGTTCCAATTCGACATTGAGCCTCACACCTTAAAGGGCCTGGCCGTCGGCTCGGGCGAATGGAAACAGGTGTTGGGGGAGTACCTGGATCTCGTCTCGTCGCTGACGGGCGTGGTGAAGAAAGAAGCGCCGGATTTCGACCTGGGCTTCGCCATCCCCTACTGGTGGGACGACGAGAACCCGGGGGCCAACGATGTGGTCTGGAAGGGCGCCACGACGCCCGCGGTCTACCATCTCATGGACACTATCGGGTCGCTGCCGTCGTCGCACCTCGCGATTATGGCTTATCGCGATCAGGCCGGTGGCGCGGACGGGTCAATCGCCCACTCTGAGCAAGAGATGTCCTATGCTGATAAGCAGGACCCGGCAGTCAGGATCTTCGTAGGCCAGGAGACCGCCGATGTGCCCGGCGAACCGAAGAAGACTACCTTCTGGCAAGAGGGAGGGGAGGCGCTCAACCAGGCCGTCGCCGAGATCGAGACGACGTTGGATTCGCACAAGACGTTTGCCGGCGTCGCCATCCATCACTACGATAGCTATCGGAAGCTCGCGCAGATGCCGGAGCAGCAAAGAGGCGCCGGTCAGACAGCCGCAAAGCCGCAAAGCCCGTCCGCCTCGCAAAGCGGTAAGCTGTCAATCACGAGTCCCCGCGAAGGCGAGAAGGTAGCGCAGTCCACGATCGTTTCTGGCACGGCTCCTGCCAGCTATGCTGGTAAGCGCGTGAAAGTCTCGGTCCTGCCGGACGGTGATATCTGGTATCCACAGGGCAAGGGCGACGCGGGCATCGTGGGTGCTGATGGTGGCTGGGAAGTGGAGTGCGTTATCGGCAACGCAACCGCTTCCGGTACGAAGTTCACCATCAAGGCCGACCTGGAGGGCAAGACGGTTCGAGTCCACGTCATCAGAGAATAACGCGCGAGTCGGCCAACTCGTATCGCTGAGCTTTAGGCCACCTGGTCCTCATTCTCGGGCCGCGGCCACCCACCCCTCCACCTCCCGGAAGAACGGCCGCGCCCGGGAGATATAGAACCAAGCGAACACCGCGTACGCTCCCATCCAGGCCAACGCCGTGCCGAACGCGCCCAGTGAGGGGGTGAGTAGCAACCCCAACGGAATCGCCAGCGAGAACCAGATCACGTTCGCCATCCCGATGTTTTTCGTCCGGTTCGAGACCACGTTGGTGGCCGAGGCGACCCAGCCCGCGATCATGATCGGCATGGTGAGGCCCATGACACGCACCGCCGGGACCGCGCCCGCCTGATCCCGCCCGAAGATCGCGGGCACCAGCCAGTGTCCGCCCAGCACCAAGGCCCCTCTGTACACTATCGCGGCCCCAAGCAGCGCGCCGCGCGCGTGCGAGAGCGAACGCAGTAGCTCTGCCCCCTGGCGATTCACGTACAGCCGCGTCCACGCGGGGATGAAGACGATCATGCAGGCGTGATAGATCGTCCCCATGTGAACCAACAGCGTGAGCGCGATCTCGAACTGGCCCACCGGGCCCGCACCGCATTTCACGGCCAGCACCGAGCGCAGGATGATCTTGGTGGCGAAGCCCGCCAGGGGCACGATCCACATCGGCAGCAGGAACGGGAGTAGCACCCGGAAGTGGCGGCGCGCCACTCCGCCCGGAAGCAAGAACCCGAGCGCGCGCCGCGCCAGCACTGCACCGACGACCGCCGCCGCGAGCCAGCCGACCGCGAGGTACGCGAAGATCCCGCGCTGCCCCATCACGCCGAAGGCTCGCGCCCCGGCCACGGTCAGCGCGAAGACGACCAGCGCGTTGAGCAGGTTCCCTGTGGACCACCGCGCCGGCTGCTCCATCCCTTGCACGCAGGCCAGCAGCGTGGCGGCGAGCGGAGTCAGCACGCAGAGCGACACCGCGGCCATCACGATGGCCCCGGCCTGGTCGCCGATGTGGTACGCGCGACTGAGCCACCCCGCGGTAACGAGGGCGACGAGTAGGCCGAGCAGACCCGCGGAAAGACGCACCGCAAGTCCGGCCGTGTACCAGGCCCGCACCTCCTCGGGCTGCTCCTGCCGCGCCTCCGCGAGGAACTTCGCCAGGCCCGTCTCCACCGGGAAGGCGGCCAGAAGCTGCGAGAGGCCGGCGATAGTCAGGATCACCGTGAACTCGCCGTAGTGCTGCGCTCCCAACGTGCGGCTCAACACCGCGGCCGTAACCGGCCCCGCCAGCGTCTGCGAGATCAACATCGCCCCCACGGGATACTTCGCCTGCGCGAGCACGCGGCGATAGGCCGAGGGATCGGTGATCTCGCCAGCCAGCCTGCGAACGGGGCCGAGTGGCGCCGGGGCGATGCTGTCGCGTTCCTTCGTTTCCATACCGAACCTGCCAGTCTCGGATTCGGCAGGCCCCGGCCCTCGCCTGCGAGGGGATGCAGGAGAAGCCGCAGAACACGAGCACTGCATCCCCAGGGAGAGTTGCCCTCTTGACATCATACATAAAACCTGCTATCGTACCAATCTAACAATCTAGCCGTCCAGACTAGCACCTTGACAACTGCACACGTCGCGCCGCCCGCCCCCCTCGCCGAGGCGGGGGAAATGAGAAACACGCGATCTGGTGAGAGAACCTCCCAGGACGCGCCAGGATGGGGCTAGGAGCGATTACAGGGTGGGAATTCCCGCCGTTTTCCCACCCTTTTCCGCGATTCTTGCACGGTTTTCTCGCCCTTCTCGCCGACGGGCGGACTAGCCTCCCTCTACCCCCACAACCTCGCCCAATTCAGGTACTTGCAGTAATCCCGCTCGCCGATCAGGTTGTGCTGGAGGTCGGCGAACCCGGCGACGAGGCCGGCGTCGTCCTCCGCGGTGAGGACGCGCTCCGCCAGCGGCCACAGTCGCTCGTCCTCCTTCGCGAGGTGCTCGCGCAGCAACGCCACGAGGTCGCGCACCCGTTCGTCGAGCAACTGCCGGGAACTCTCGTTGCCGTCCACTGTGGCGGGGTGAATCAGCCCCAGGAGGTCGCGCAGATACCGCCGCGCGACCCCATGCTCCTTCAGCAATTCCAGCACGAAGCCCTCGCGACGCAACACCCCGCGCGCCTCCAGGGCCGGAAAGAGGTAGAGCTCCTCTTTCCCGTGGTGGCACCGATCCACGAACACGCGGAAGAACTCGAGCACCTCCTCCGCGCCCACGGAGGTGGCGGCGACACGCTCCAGCATGGGGATCGCCTTCTCTATCACCCGGTGCTCTTCATGCAGTTGCTGGATCGCCTCCATCTCGCCTCTCTCAGTACCGGAAGATGGCGGCCGCGATCGCCTCGTCCGGCGCCTGCTCGGGCTCGACCACGTGCACTGTCCCGTCGTTCAGCAGGGACTGCACCGCGGCGAGATCGAGCAGGTCTCCGTCCTCGGGACCGGGGGCGTCGCGGACCTCCACTACCTCCGTCTCGGGATCGTACCGGCCCCAGCGATGCGCGCCGCGGACCACCCACAGCGTGTCCACCCGCCCCTGATGGGCTGCGCGCACCACGGTCTCGAGCTCATCGCTGGCCTGCCGCGAAGTCGAGATCAGGTGGTAGTACCGCTCCACCGCCGCCTCCAGTTTCCTCTCGTACACCGGCTTCACCACTTCCCACGCGCGCCGCTGCAACTCGCGTCCGCGGAGCAGTTCCGGGTTGCCCTCCACCCCGCCCGCGACCAGGTTCGGGTAAGTGTTGGCCATCCGGTAGAGGCCCAGCAAGTACTCCACCCCGGCCAGCACCAGCGGGGCGCGCTGCTCCTTCAGCACCCGCCGCACTCCCTCATTCACCTGCTGGAAGTAGACCAGGACATTCCGCTTCACATCCACGGCCACCGCCCCATGTCCGTAGAACATCGCCGCGCCCCGCCCGCCCGTGTTCAGCGTGCGCGCCGAGTGGAACTGGATCTGGTTCTGCGGATCGTCGAAGTGCAGCGCCTCCGCCAGGCTCCTCGGAGTGTCTCCCAGTGCCACCTCCGCGACGGTGTGGGCCGTGCA
>CAZUGW010000187.1:0-916 GCA_964620055.1 uncultured bacterium | reverse complement strand
TTGGCGAAGGCGGGCAGCAGCGGAGTGAGGTGGAACCGGTCCGACACCGCCGCCAGTTGCTCCATCCGGAGCGGAAGGTGATATTCGCGGAAGAAGCCGGGGGCGAGGAAGAGCGCCAGCCCCTCCCCAGGGTGCTCCCACACCCGGGGGTTCTCCACCAGCAGCCGGGCCGGGGCCAGCAGCGGCCCGATCTGGAGGGTGCGCAGGCCCTTGGCGATTAGCTTCTCCTCGGCCCGGCGCAGCAGGTTCTTGAGGTCTACGGGGTTCTGCTGCCTCTCGGGGGCAGCGCGGTGGGTAGGCAGGAAGATCGAAACACACGGCCCGGGGCGCGGCTCCACCAGCGCCTCGAGCTCGCGTCGCGCCAGCAGTGACATCCTCTCACTCCCTCTGGCTCAAGTGTGCCGTCTCAGCATTTCTCTCTAGTATCGGAATTCCCGTCGGACGGTTGCCGTCTCCCCGGCCGAATCCGACACACGTGTACCGTGTTCGGACAGGCCGGCCCACCCGCGCGAGACCGGGCTTCCGGGCGGGGGGAGGTTACGACCCGCCCATTGAATACTAGCAAAGCGCGCGACGGGCTGACACGCGCCGGCGCGCTCGGAGGAGAACGATGCTGCGTCTCTTCGGGGCTGGGATGCTGCTCTTACTCGGGGTGGAGATCCTCCTCGGGCTCGCCTTCTGGGCCGGCTGCGCGTGGCTCGGCGGACCTGTCGCGGGGCTGGTGCTGGCGGCGGTAGTGCTGGCGCTGGTCCTCCTGCCCTGGGTAGGCGAACTGCGGGCGGAGTTCGATTCCCAGTCCCGGGAACTGCTCGCGAAGGTCTCCTGGTGGGCCTCCGCGCGGGTCAGCTTCGCCGGAGAGCCTGAATTGCGGCTGCGGGTGCTCGGGATTCCGTATCGCCGGAAACTGCGCAAGCGG
>CAZUGW010000186.1:4639-6748 GCA_964620055.1 uncultured bacterium | reverse complement strand
CCTCTGAAGCAGCACAAGGGGCACGACATGTCGTGCCCTCTGAAGCAGCACAAGGCGCACGACTATAGTGTGCCCTCTGAAGCAACACAAGGCGCACGACATGTCGTGCCCTCTGAAGCAACACAAGGGGCACGACATATTGTGCCCTCTGAAGCAACACAAGGAGCACGACATGTCGTGCCCCTACGTGTCTCCCGGTCGGCACATCGCGTCTTGCCTCCGCCTTGCCTCCTGCCCGCCTTGGGGTAAAGTCGAGGTGCAGAGGTTCGCACTGCCAAACCCCTGCAAGGAGTACCGCGATGAAGACGACACTGCTGATCCTGACCATCGTGCTCGCGGCGAGCCTGCTTCTCCCGGCCGTCGCGACGGCTCAATTCCGCTGGGGATCCATTGGCGACCTGAGCGCCCAGGGCATCACCAACCGCAGTATGGTCGGTGACTTCGCCGTGCCCAACTCCCCCAGCGGGATCGTGCCGCGGTACGCCACCCCCGCGGTGAACTCGGTGGTGACGCGGGGTGAGACCCGGAGCAACCTCGCACCAGTGGCGCCGTGTCCGACCTTCGTGCTCGCCCCGGCCGTGCAGACCTGTAGCCTCTACACAGGACGCCTGACGCCGGGGACGCTGCTGCTGGTCGGTCCCGTGGTCACCGCGGACAACCAGAGCGACTGCGCCGTGCCGGGAGTCACGCTCCTGGCGTACTGCCAGAGCTTCGTCACACCGCAACTCGCCGCGTGCCCCGTCACCCTCGCCTTCGCGCCGGTGAGGTAAGGACGTCTCCGAATTGAACGCCACGGGATCCCTCCCGGCCACCGCGGGAGGCCGCTTTCGTGGGCCTCTGACCGACCAACCCGTCGCCCATCTTCCGACTGCGGCGTGGGTATGCTAAGATGGTACGCTTTGCCATTCCCTCCCCTGTGGTGACCGATGAGCACGATGCCCTTCATGAACCCGAATTCGCCCATTCTGCGCGGCCTCAACGAGCAGCAGAAGGAGGCCGTGATCCACGGCGCCGGACCGCTGCTGATCTTCGCCGGAGCCGGGAGCGGGAAAACGCGCGTCCTGACGTATCGCTGCGCCTTCTTGATCGGGGAGCTGGGCGTGTCGCCCTACAGTATCCTCGCCGTGACCTTCACCAACAAGGCGGCGGAGGAGATGAAATCGCGGATGCGCCGCCTGGTGGGCCCGGCCGGAACGCGGGACATGTGGGTGGGCACGTTCCACGCCATCTGCGCGCGGATCCTACGCCTGGATGGAGAGCGGGTGGGCGTGCCGTCGGGCTTCGTCGTATTCGACGAGTCGGACCAGACCACGTTGATCAAGGACGTGCTGCGCGACAAGAAACTCGACCCGGAGCAGTTCATTCCGAACCGCATTCTCGGCGCGATCAGCAAGGCCAAGAACGAGCTGATCGGGCCGCGGGACTACTACAACTGGCGGGGGCAGCGGTACTACGACGAGGTCGTGGCCGACGTCTATGCCGAATATCAGCACCGGCTGCGCCAGAACAGCGCGTGCGATTTCGACGACCTGATCTCCTACGTGGTGGAGTTGTTCGAGAAGCACCCGGACGTGCTGGAGCGCTACCAGGACCGGTTCCAGCACATTCTCGTGGATGAGTACCAGGACATCAACTTCGCCCAGTACCGCTTCATCGCGCAGCTCGCGGCGAAGCACCGCAACCTGTGCGTGGTGGGGGATGACGACCAGGCGATCTATGGGTGGCGCGGCGCGGACATGCGCATTATCATGCGCTTCGACGAGGACTATCCCGACGCGAAGGTGGTGAAGCTGGAGCAGAACTACCGCTCGACCGGCACGATTCTACGGGCGGCCTGGGAGGTGATTCGCCACAACCGGACGCGGCGGGAGAAGCGGCTGTGGAGCGAGGCCCCGCAGGGGGAGCGAATCGTGGTGCACCGCGCCGGGGACGAGCACGGCGAGGCCTGGTTCGTGGCCGATACCATCGAGCATCTTCACATTCGTGAGAATCGGCCACACGCTGACTTCGCCATCCTCTATCGGGTCAACGCGCAGTCCCGCGTGTTCGAGACCGTGCTCACCTCGCGCGGCATCCCCTACCGCATCGTGGGCGGCCAGCGGTTCTACG
>CAZUGW010000186.1:0-4629 GCA_964620055.1 uncultured bacterium | reverse complement strand
GGCGGAGGTGAAGGACATCCTCGCCTACCTCCGCGCGCTGCACAACCCCGACGATTCCGTCAGCATGAAGCGGATCATCAACGTGCCCACTCGCGGCATCGGCGCCACTACCGTGCAGCACCTGGAGCAGGCGGCGCGGGAGCACAACCTATCGCTGTTCGAGACCGCCCGCCACGCCGAGGCCCTGCCGCAGCTCGGCACCCGCGCCCACCAGTCGGTGGCCAAGTTCGTGAAGCTGATGGACTCGCTGCGCGCCAAGCTGCCGGATTCCACCATCACCGGGATCACGGAATCGGTGATCAGTGACTCCGGCTATCGGTTGTCGCTCCAGGAAGAAGGCACCGTACAAGCGCGTGGGCGAATCGAGAACATCGAGGAGTTGCTGAGCGCGACGCGGGAGTACGAGGCGGGGGAGGAGCACCCCACGCTGACGGGGTTCCTGGAGGGGATCGCGCTGCTGACCAGCGCGGACTCGCTGAAGGAGGGCATGGAGGCGGTCCCGCTCATGACCATCCACAGCGCGAAGGGACTGGAGTTCCCGGTGGTGTTCATCGTGGGGATAGAAGAGGGGCTGTTCCCTCTGGCGCGAGCGGCGATGAGTGACAACCCGTTGGAACTGGAGGAGGAGCGCCGCTTGGCGTACGTCGCCATCACCCGCGCGAAGGAGCGGCTGTTCCTCAGTTCAGCCGAGTTGCGGACCATCTTCGGCGCGACGAACCACACCCTGGTCTCGCGTTTCTTGAACGATATCCCCGACGAGGTGATCGAGCCCTACGGCCCCGTCTCGCCGCGGAACATCACCTGGCAGAGCGCGGACACCACGCGCGCGCCGCTGGGGCAAGCGCCCCTCCTCGACACCGGGGGTGACGACGCGCCGTTCCGGGCCGGCGACCGAGTGCGGCACGCCACCTTCGGCGATGGGATGGTGGTGCAGGTAAGTGGCAGCGGGGAGGAGTTGCTGGTCACGGTCGCCTTTCCGAAGCGGGGGATCAAGAAGCTCGACCCGCAGTATGCGAAGCTGGAGAAAGTATAGACGCGGCTTACTTGACATCCCACGAATTATGACTATAATAGTCATAGTGGAGCGTAACATGAAGACAGCAGCTATCTCGGAATTGAAAGCGAAACTGAGCGCGCACATCGCCCTCGTCAAGCGCGGCGAGGAGGTGATCGTGACCGAACACGGGAAGCCGGTGGCGCGAATCGTGCCGATTCCGCCGAGTGTGTCGGAGGACGAGCGGATTCGGGACCTGGTAGCGCGGGGGTTGGTCCGCCCGGGAAAGGGGGGATTCCGCGAACTACTGGCGCAACCACCGGTGTGCCGTCTGCCGGCGGGGACCGTCCAGCGGTGGATAGATGAGGAGAGGGAGGAGCGGTATTGAGCTTCTGGGATACGTCTGCGTTGCTCGCGATAGTGTTGGATCAGGGCGGTGCGGATGACCTGAGTTCACTGGAGGCCTCCGAGGGAATCTCGGGGATCTGGTGGGGAACCAAAGTCGAGGCCATGTCCGCCCTTGGGAGGGCGCGCCGCCGACGTGAGGTCAGGGAATCGGACCTGGCTGAGATGTGGAAGCGAATCGAGGCGATGACCGCGGCTGCGAGTGAAGTGGAGCCCCTGGAAGAGGTACGCGCCGAAGCCTGTCGCCTGGTGCGCGTCCACGACCTCCGCGCCGCCGACGCCTTTCAACTCGCCGCCGCCCTGGCCTGGGCCAATCATCGTCCGGCCGGAATCGGCTTCGTCTGCCTCGACCGCCGGCTTTGCCGCGCCGCGACGCGCGAAGGCTTCGAGGTCCTTCCGGGCTAACGGCGCGTCTGCCCACCTTGCCTTCCGCGCCCGGCCGGATTATCATGAAGCCGCGCTGGTTCCATTGCTCTTGCCGGGGGAGAGACTGCGTGATTGTCATCGCCGTGCTCTTGCCGACGGCCGCCGTCGTGATTACCTACCTGTTCGTGCTCGAGGTCATCAAGTACCGCTCCGGCACGCTGATGATCTCGGCGCGCCGGTTCCGCCTGCGCTTCGCCGCGTGGGTGCTGGCCCTGCTGCTCTGCGTGACGGTGGGCGTGGGCATCTTCGCCCTCCCGCGAAGCTTCGCGCACAGTCATCCTGGGGTCGTGCTCGGCCTCTGGAGCCTCGGGCTGGTGATGGCGATTGCGCTGATCTGGATCATGCTCGCGGATATCCAGGAAGTCGAAGATCAGGTTAAGGACCGCGAGCGGGAGATCTGGCGCGATTTCGCTCGAATGGTGGCCTCGGCCGGCGAGAAGCGCGACCCGAAGAAGCAGGAACCGCCCCAGGCATGACCCCTCACGACGACGCTCTCTGGATGCGAAGAGCCTTGCGCCTGGCCGCCCGCGGTCGCGGCCACGTCAGCCCCAACCCCCTGGTCGGTGCGGTCGTGGTGAAGCGCGGCCGTGTGGTGGGGGAGGGCTATCACCAGCAGGTGGGCGGTCCGCACGCCGAGGTCCACGCCCTGCGCGACGCGGGGGGGAAGGCGCGCGGCGCGACGGTGTACGTCACGCTCGAACCTTGCTGCCATCACGGCCGCACCCCGCCCTGCACCGAGGCGCTCATCGCCGCCGGCGTCGCGCGCGTCGTCGCGGCGGTGGGCGATCCCGATCCAAGGGTGAATGGCAGGGGAGTGAAGGCCCTCCGCAAAGCCGGAATTGAGGTCGAGGTCGGGGTGCTGGAGCGAGAGGCGAGGCGGCTGAACGAGGCCTACTTCAAGCGCGTCACCACCGGCCTGCCGTTCGTCTCGCTGAAGGCCGCGATGAGCCTGGACGGGAAGATCGCCACCGCCACCGGGGAGTCCAAGTGGATCACGGGGGAGAAGGCGCGCGCCTTCGGCCATCGGCTGCGGGCGGAGCACGACGCGGTGCTCACGGGCATCGAGACCGTGCTCGCCGACGACCCGGAGCTGACGGTGCGGCTCGCCCGCGGCCGCAACCCACTCCGCGTCGTCGCCGACAGCCGCGCGCGGACGCCGGCCACGGCGCGCATCATCCACGCCGATGACCGTCCCGCGATCATCGCCGTCACCGACCGCGCGCCCGCGTCGCGTACCCGCGCCCTCGCCGCGGCTGGCGCGGAGGTGTGGACGCTGCCCGCGCACGAGGGAAGAGTGGATCTCGAGGCCCTTCTGCGCCGACTGGCCGAACACGGCGTGCAGAGCGTGCTCCTCGAGGCCGGAGGGACGCTTGCCGCCGCGGCCCTAGCCGCGAACCTCGTAGATAGGTTATACTTGTTTGTCGCCTCTTGCCTCGTCGGCGGCGCGCACGCGCGCACGCCCGTCGAAGGCCCCGGCGCACCGCGGTTGGACGAGTGTTGGCGGGTACAGAACCTGCGGACGCGGCGGGTGGGGGAGGATGTGCTGATCATGGGGGATCTGTAGGGCGGGCGTGCCTACGCCCGCCGACTGTGGGCAAAGGAACAGAATGCATCCTGATTTTCAACGACTCTTCGCGCTCGACGCTTCCCTCCGCTCCGAGGCGGAGGAGATGCTCGCGCGATCTGGCCTCGGCCCGATCCTGGGGAATGCACGCTATGGGGCTGTGGGATCCTACGCGATGCACACGATGGTGTGGCGGGACCTGGATTTCGAGCGGATGGAGGAGCCGGATTGGGCGCGCCACTGGGAGGTGTGCACAGCGGTGGCTGATGCCGGCTGGTGCGTGCGGCTGCAATGCGTTGACGTCTATCGCGAAGCGTGGTCAGGGGCGGAGCCGGACTTCGGCCTCTATCTGGGTCTTCGCGTCGTGGATCCGCTCCGAGCGGGGTCAGCTAGTCCTGGAGACCCAACGGTGTGGAAACTCGACCTCTGGACTGCGCGCCCCGAAGAATTCGCTCCCAGTCTCGACAGACGCAAGACGTGGGAAGGTCTGATGACTGAGGAAACGCGTTCATACGTGCTCGCGATCAAAGAGGCCGTGTGCGGCGCGCCGGAGTATCGTAAGACGATGCTATCGGTGCATGTCTACGAGGCGGTGCTGGAGCAGGGCATCCGTGATCTGGAATCGTTCCGGTCATGGTGGGCGGCGCGGTACGAGGAGAAGTAGCGAGTGTTCACCGGCCTCATAGAAGAAACCGGCCTCCTCACCGACCTCCGCCGCGGGCGGGGGATTTCGCTCGCGGTCCGCGCGGCGCGGGTGATAGAGGGTTTGCAGGTCGGCGATTCGGTGGCCGTGAGTGGGCCGTGCCTGACCGTCGAGAAGCTCGAGGGTGATCGCTTCTCCGCCTCGATCCTGCCGGAGACGGCCGAGGCGACGACGATTGGCTCCTGGCAGGTCGGGCGGAGGGTGAATCTGGAGGCCGCCCTGCGCCTCGGTGATCGGCTGGGCGGGCATTTGGTGACGGGGCATGTGGACGGCGTGGCGGAGGTGGCCGCGGTGGCCGACCGCGGCGAGACGCGCCTGGTGGAATTGTTCGCTCCCGCCGGCCTGGAGCGCTACCTGGTGGACCGCGGCTCGGTGGCCCTGGACGGGGTAAGCTTGACGGTGCGTGCGCCGCAGGGACGCCGGTTCGGCGTCGCACTGGTGCGCGCGACACTCGGCGCCACCACGCTCGGCGAGTTGCACGTGGGCGATAAGGTGAACCTGGAAGCGGACTTGCTGGCGAAACATATTGAGAAACTG
>CAZUGW010000185.1:0-6749 GCA_964620055.1 uncultured bacterium | reverse complement strand
CGTCGTTTGCTGGGCCGTACTCATCTCACGCTCCCTCTCGCCGGCCGATCACCACCCGCTCGATCCCGGCGTAATCACGCACCACTTCCGTCCGCCTCAGCCCCCCGGCGGCCAACAACTTCGCCACCTCTCCGGCCTGCCCGGCCCCGACTTCGAGGGCGGCAAAGCCGCGCCGCGACAGGTGGGAGGAGAGCTGTGCGGCGAACCGGCGCACAACGTCCAAGCCATCATACCCCCCGTCCAGCGCGCCCCGTGGTTCGAAATCCCGCACCTCCGGCTGCAGCGCGGACAGCACGCCGGACTCCACGTAGGGCAAGTTCGCGACGATGCCGTCCGCCTCCCCGGTCAGCGCGGAGAGCAGGTCGCCAGCTACCAGCACCACGCGGTCGGCCACCCCGTGGCGCGCCGCGTTCTCGCGCGTCAATCGCAGCGCCTCCACAGACACGTCCACCGCGACCACCCGCGCCTCCGGCAATTCCCGCGCCAAGATCACGGCAATCGCCCCAGAACCTGTTCCGGCGTCAATGAGCAGCCGCGCGCTGATCTCCCGCGCGCGCCGCACGGCCTCCTCCACGAGGATCTCCGTCTCCGGCCGCGGCACGATGGCGGCCGGGGTGACGCGGAGGGTGAGGGAGTAGAACTCGGCGTGACCGAGGATATAGGGCAAGGGTTCGCGCCGCGCGCGCCGCGCCACGAACGCCTCCAGTTGACCTCGCGCCTCAGGAGAGAGGGGAAGCTCGGGATGGGAGAGCAGGCGCTCCTTGCTCAGGCCGGCGGCCTCCCGCACCAGGATCTCGGCCTCCAGGCGTGGGTTGTCCACGCCTGCTTCGGCGAGGAGGTGCACGACGTCGGCTACCGCTTCGGCTAGGTTTTGAGCGCCCATGGGCGGTTGGCTCTCCCTAACAGGAACGCTGGATCACAACTTCTTGGGGGCTGTGGTGCGTTGACCCAACGGCTGCTACGAAGTGTGCCTCTCCGATCTAGCCAGCCACCGACAGCGGCGGGTTCAGCAGCAGCAGCGGATCATAGGCCCCGGATTCGGCGCGAAGCAACTCAAGCTGCATTTTGGTCCCGTCCACCAAATCCTGAAGGAGGTAATCGAGGTCATCATGCTTTCCACGGCTCAGTTGCCAGGCCATCTCCAATAGTGCATGGTGGCAGTATCCCTGCAGGTGGCCGTTGAGCAGGCTCAGCGGGGAGGCAACGTCGGCGCTGTGCACAATGCGATTCCGCGTACGGTAGAGACGGCGGATATGCCAGTAGGTCCGCTTCTGATGCTGTTCCAGACTCTTCGCAGCATCAACCCCCGTACGGAACCGCGATGCATAGTCCTCGGCTCTTTGCGCAAGTAGCGGGACTGATTCCAAAGCGGTCACCAGGGCCTGTGAACTCGCTTCGTGTTGCAGCATCGTGAGCAAGCTAGCTACTTGGGACTGAGGAGACTGCCCAGCGATTCCTAGCGACTCCGGTTCCAGATCAGCACGACGGATGTCCTCCACTAGGTTCCTCAGGAGGCGGTACCCGTGGCGGCGAACCAGAACGGAGCATAGCACTGACTCAGTGTGGTCGCGGTCCACGTCCTCACTGCGCAGAGCCGTCTCAAGAGCGATCCAGAGGTTCAGGAAGCGCGGCGCCGGAGATTCAGCGGTTACTCCTAGCCGGTAGAACCGTAGCGCGTTGCGGACCCGCTCCTGGTGCCGAGGCCGAGACGATAGGAATTGGATCGCTTTGTCAATAATAAGGTCATCGGTCGGATTTCCAGACGGGGGCTCGAAGTGAGAGGCCGGAACGTTGAGGGACTTGACGAACGGAGGGTGTTGGCTCACAACAATCCCTCGGGCCGGGATGTTCCACGCGCCACGCCGACACATGTGAATGACATCTAGGCGCTGCTCGACCTGCAACAGGGCTCTATCCAGAGCATCGGCCGGTGATGGAGCGGAGATTCCTCGAACGGCAATATACGTTCTGTCGGACAGGGCATAGCCGCTGGCCTCAGTGATGATCTCGGAAATCTCTGCCTGACACTGCTCACCGCTGATGCAGACAGCGTTCAGTTCGCCCAGGTCCCCCGGGCGTACCGGTGGAGCGGATACGGGGATGTAGCAGTCCCAAGCTATGTTCGATGTCAGGCTGGCGAGTAGCCAGTCAAACCGCTGGGTGAAGCTCCAGTTCTGTTGCGGTCGTATGAAACGTCTGCCAAGGCTGTAGAGGGCGCTGGGATGCACGCCTTCGCTCACCAAGTCCGTGGCCCAGATGCCAGCGAGCGCACGCACCTTTTCGCGGTCGCCCGCGCTGATCGCTTCGCGTAGTCTATCCGTGATACCTTGTCTGTAGTGCTCTTCAGCCGCGCGCAACGCTGATCGGCATTGGTACTGCAGAGTTCTCACTGCGGAGGTCCTGCTGGTCCCTTTTCCAAGCGACTGCAGGAGAGGATTCCTCGCCGTCGGCAGCAGTGGCAGGAATACCGGATCGTCTTTCAGCAGCTTGAGGGTTTCATCTCTCAGCGCGTCCAGATTGCCACCGTCGCGGCACTCTCCATCCAATACCCATTGCGTTACCTTCGCTAGTTCCTGCAGTATCGTACGCGCATTCGAAACCCGGACCTGGCAGGAATCGATGGAGAATGACGCGAATAGCTCTGTCCAGACCTGAACGAACAGCTGTTCGGCGGACGTGAAGCTCGCCACAACCGGGTTCTGAATCGCGGTAAGCCCCTTGACCACTCCTGCTCCTATGCTATAATATACACACTACGCCATATGCCATAGTGCTGTCAGGCAACTGTGGTATATAACGAATGCTATCATAGGGGACGTGAGGTGTGGACCTTAGCGTCTGCGCCACCTGTCCCCTTTTCATTTGCTGCGCCCTCCTGCACGCGGCGGTCCGGTTTCGAAGGCTGTGCGGTCTGTTCTGGTCTTGAGGTGCGATTCCCTGCTGTCACTGCCAGCACCGAAATCATGGTGTCAGCAACGGCGGACCACTTGGTGACTGAAAGCAAACAGCCGGGCAAGTTAGCCCGGCCGTCACATCCTCAGTGTAGCGGCCCCTGGGGCGGACGTACTTAACATACGTTTACTGAACCCTTCCGGATCAGTCGTTGCCCAGGCCTTACCCGCTACGTCGAAAGTATACCACAGATTGCCGCCTTGGCAATACCGAATTTCCCCCACGCCCATGCAGGAACACCTCCGCCACATTACGACAGTACCCTTTCTCTTGCACACCGCCACCCAACCTGCGAAGATAGGGCCGTACCATGCCAGACGTGATTGACAGCATCAAGCATCCCGCAGTGGTCGCGGCGCGGGAGAGCACCGGCGAGTCCGGGGCCACGTCCTTCCTGATCGAGGGACCGAAACTCGTGTTGGAGGCGATCGCCGCCGGCGCGCCGCTGGAGCGCGTGTTTTTCACCCACCCCCTGGCCGACGCCGGGGAGGAGGCCGCGTGGGAGGCCGCCTCGCGCGCCGGCGTTGAGTGCCGACTGGTGACGCGCGGGGTGCTATTTCGGATCCTCGGCCTGGGCTACGAGACCGCCACGCGGGTGCTCGCCACGGTGAGGATCACGCGGCGCACGGTGTCGGAACTGCTAGCCAGTGTCGGGCCAGACACCTATCTGCTCATTGGCGAGAGGATCCAGGACCCCCGCAACGTCGGCGTCCTCATTCGCACCGCGGACGCCTGGGGGTTGAAAGCGGTAGCGTTCACCGAAGGCTCGGCCGATCCGTTCTCCCGCGCAGGAGTGCGATCGAGCACGGGCTCGATCTTGCGCGTGGGCGTGACAACCGGGGTAAGCGCGGGCGAACTGTTGGAGGGGCTGAGGCAGTGCGGGGTGCGGATCGTGGGCGCCTCGGCCGGCGCGGACGCGCCGTGTTGGGAGGCTGACCTCTCTCCGTCTTGTGCCATCGTGGTCGGCAACGAGACCGCCGGCCTCTCCGCCGAGGCGCGGGAGAAGTGCGACCTCGTGACCCGCATCCCCATGTACGGCGGCGCGCACTCGTTCAATGTGACCGTGGCCGCGGGAATACTGCTGTACGAAGCGGCGCGGCAGAGGGAGACGGGGCGCTAGGCCGTCGTACCGGTCGGCTGGCCCAGGCGCACGATCCGTTCCGCCTCGGCCAGGGCCTCGAGAATCTCACTGATATCGCCGTCCATCGCCGTCGCCAGGTTGTGCCAACTCCGCTGCAGGCGATGGTCGGTGATCCGGCTCTGCGGGAAATTGTAGGTGCGGATTTTCTCGCTCCGGTCACCGGTGCCGACCTGACTGCGGCGGGCCGCGTTGATCTCCGCCGCTTGCTTCGCCTTCGCCTGCTCGTAGAGCCGGGCGCGCAGGAACCGCATCGCCTTCTCTTTGTTCTGAAGCTGCGAGCGCTCGTCCTGGCTGCCCACCACCATCCCCGACGGCTTGTGCGTGATTCGCACCGCGGTGTCGTTCTTCTGCATGTGCTGCCCGCCGGGGCCGGAGGCGCGGAAGGTGTCTATCTCCAGATCGTCCGGGTTGATCTCGATCTCGATCTCCTCCACCTCCGGCAGCACCGCCACCGTCGCGGCGGAGGTGTGGATGCGCCCCGCGGACTCAGTGGCGGGAACGCGCTGCACCCGATGCACCCCGCTCTCGTGCTTCAGGAGCCCGTAGGCCCGCTGCCCCTTCACCGAGACGATGATCTCCTTGTAGCCGCCGTGGTCCCCCAGCGTCTCGCTCATCACCTCGGTCTTCCATCCCACCTGCTCGGCGTGGCGCAGGTACATCCGCAGCAGATCGCCGGCGAACAGCGCCGCCTCCTCGCCGCCCGTTCCGGCGCGGATCTCGAGAATCGAGTCCCGGTCGTCATCCGGGTCGCGCGGCGCGAGTTCCTCCTCCAGCTTCGCGTTCAACATCTCTCGGCGCGTTCGCAGCCGCTCCAATTCCTCCGCCAGCTCCGCGTCATGCCCCTCCGCGAGCAGCGACTCGCCCTCGGCGATATCGCCCTCCGCCCGCTCCAGGTCGCGGAACAGCTCCACCGCCGGTTCCAGGCGCGCGCGCGCCTTCGCCAGCTCGCGCATCTTGCGCGGGTCGGTCACCACCTCCGGCAATCCCAGTTGCTCGCCCAGGCCATCGTACCGGGACGCCATCTCCGCCAGCCTGTCTCGCATCGCATCACTGAGCATGGTTCACATCGCTTCCCGTACCCTCGGCGGCCATCGTCTCCCCCTCCCCATTTTGCCTTTTGCCCTTTACCTCTTGCCTTTCCGCCCCGTCCAATTCCAACGCCCCCTCCAGAGCCTGGATCGCCACCTCCACCATGTCCGGCGTCGGCGGCTGGGTGGTGATCCGCTGCAACCACATCCCCGGCGCCACCATGATGCTGAGGATTCGCGAACGCTTGTGCCGCCCCGCCAGCCGGATGATCTCGTACGCCACTCCCGCGACCACCGGCAGCAACAACAGCCGCGTCCCGAGCCGCACCGCCAGAGACGTCGGCCATCCTACCAGCGCGTGCACGAAGATGCCGACCACCAGCACCGTGAAGATGAAGCTCGTCCCGCACCGCTGATGCAGCGTCCCGTAAGGCTCCGCCTCCTCCGCGCCGTAATGACCGGTCGCCTCGAAGGCGTTGATCACCTTGTGCTCCGCGCCGTGATACATGAACACGCGCCGCATATCCGCCATCCGCGACGAGAGGAGGATGAACAGCACGAACGCCGTGGCCCGGATCGCCCCCTCGATCACATTCTTCAGCAGCCACCCGCCGCCCACCCGCTGGATCACCGCGCTGGGGGCGAGCACGAACCCGCCGATGGCGATCACCATGGCGAGGGCGATGGAGAGGACGTACTGGAAGGTGGTGGGCGGCTTGATCCCCTCGCTCACTGCGGCGTAATCCGCCGACAGCAGGAGCGACCGATAGCCGATCAGCATCGCGTCAATCAGCGCCGGGGTTCCGCGGAGGATGGGCAGGTTGAGCAACCGGTGCCGCCGGGAGAGCGGCTCCCAGGCCCGCTTCTCCAGCTTGATCTCGCCGTCGGCCAGTCGGCACGCCACCGCGTAGCCCTTCCGGCCCCGGATCATCACGCCGTCAATAACGGCCTGTCCGCCGTAAGAGAAGTGCTCTTCGGCCACGCGGCCCACCCCCTATGACTTGGCCGCGCCCGTCTCCTTGCCGGCCTTCTGCTTCTCGAACTGCTGGTACCGTTGCCGGTAGCGCTCCACGCGCCCCTCGGTGTCCATGATCCGCTGGCGGCCGGTGTAGAACGGATGGCACGCCGAGCAAGTTTCAACCCTGATCTCCGGCGTCGTGGCGCGGGTCACGAACGCGTTCCCGCACGCGCACGTCACCTTTGTCGGCATATAGTTCGGATGGATACCCTTTTTCATCACGCAAGCTCCTGGATTTCCCCCCTGCCCAAAACTCTATCTTACTCGACTGGCGGGTTCATGTCAACCGCGGGGTCGCGCGGGGTATGACCGTAGAGTTTTGGTGTGACAAGAAGGCGTCTTGTTGTCATCCCGAGCCGCGCCGTGTTGTTCGGCGCCTCGCGAGGGATCAATCCCGGCCAGGGCGGCGTGTCGTTCGCCGCAACGTTCTGCCGGTACGCCGTTCATCGTTGTTCTTTTCTTCCTTGGATTCTCCTTTGGTTGGTTGCTATACCAAAGAAGGTCGGCTACACCCGGGCCGCGCTGGCGCGGGGTATGACCGTAGAGTGTTGGTAGGACAAGAAGGCGTCTTGTTGTCATCCCGAGCCGCGCCGTGTTGTTCGGCGCCTCG
>CAZUGW010000184.1:0-6755 GCA_964620055.1 uncultured bacterium | reverse complement strand
CGAGCCCGCGACAACGCTCGTCACCGCGCTCTCCGTGGCGCACGATCTGGAGCAGGCCTACATCGAGCGGCGCTACTACGACGTGGTCGAGGGGGAAGGCCCCGAGCTGGCGGAACTGCTGCTGCGCCTGGAGATCGAGAGCACGCAGCATCGCGCCATGCTCCGGCAGGCGTGGGACGAGGAACGGCGGCGCGGGCAGTAGCTGCAGTCTCACCGAGGCGCTAGAGCATGGTGGTCATGGGTAAGTCCGAGGCCTGAGCCGCGAAGGGCCGGCGTCTCCCGCATGGCCCTCGCAGTCTCACGCGCGAGGCATCGGGGGGAAGAGGTCGAAACCCATCAGCGTCGTGGCGAACCCCACCTCGCCCAAGATGATGAACCCCCTGTTCTCATACCACTCGATTCGCTCGGTGTTGGCATCGAGGAACAGGTACCGACACCCGACCCGTGGCGCCACCTCGTGCTTTGCAATCCGGAGCGCCTCGTCGAGAAGCCAGGTGCCAAGGCCCTGTCTCTGGTAGCGATCATCCACCGCCAGCCGCCCTAGCAACACGCCCGGCATGGCGACCGACAGGCCATCCAGGTCAGCGGCCCGGCGGACCGCCCGGCGCACTTTCTCCCACCGCACCGCTCCACAGGCCAGCGCGAAGAACCCTGCAACTTCCCCATTGCTCCATCCGAGGTAAACGTGCGCCAGGTTCTTGCGGACGTACTCTATAGCGTCGTTGCACAGGAAATCCGCGAGGTCCGCCGCCCGATCATCCGCCTGACACAGGAACCCCGCCAACTCACCGGGGGCGGGGTCACGCAGTTGTGTTAGGGCCTGGTGCGCCGCGCTCATGACGACAGTTGGGTTCCGTCGGAGCCCCCGCCCTCTTCGCCCTGGCAGACCAGGCGCTGCAGTTTCTCCACGCGGCGCAATGTCTCGAGCGCCTGTGGCGAGGGGGTGACGGACAGCAAGTCCTCGCGCGCGCGCTCCGGATCATCGCACTCTATGACGTATTCAAACACCAAAGGCCGAGCCATATCCGATGACCTCCCTCTGTTCGAGGGGCATTGTACCATAGATCGGGGCTGCGGTGGAGACGATTGGCACTGCGCCGCTCCCGCCCGCGATAACGGTCGTCACCGCGCTGTCCGTGGCGCACGATCTGGAGCAGGCGTACATCGAGAGGCGCTACTACGACGTGGTCGAGGGGGAAGGGCCGGAGCTGGAGGAACTGCTGCTGCGCCTGGAGATCGAGAGCACGCAACATCGCGCGATGCTCCGGCAAGCGTGGGACGAGGAGCGGCGGAGGGGGTAGTGACGCGATTGGGAGGATAGGCGAGATAGGGACTGTCACCTATTTCTCTTATCCCAGCGCTCGTCTCTGCTGTTTGTGTTCGTGGAGCACCCGGAGGTGCCGGCGACGAACAATCAGGCGGAGCGGAGTTTACGGCCGGCGGTGATTGCGCGCAAGATCAGCGGAGGGACGCGCTCGGAAAAAGGGTCCTAAACGCAAACGCGTCTGATGAGTCTGTTTGGGACGTGGTCGCTACGGGAGTATCCGCTCCTGCAGAGCTGCCGGCGGCTCTTGCTCACGGGGGCTCCTACATAGAAACCCAAATCGTTCTCACGATTTCTGAACTGTTACTCCACAGGCCTGGAGAAGGCCACTAACCGGCTCGCGGCGAACAAAGAGCAGTGGCAGCGCTGGCACGATATTTTGCTAGCCACCGCCACCGAGCCGACGGTGGTGGATATGGCGGAGCATCTGCTGCATATTGGGCGGAAAGGCGCTTAACCCCAGGGAGGATGGTATGATCGATGACATTATTACCGTGAATCGCGAACGCTGGAACGCCATGGCCAGCGCCAATGTGATGTTCTCACGGCCATTCTTCAACTTCACGCGGGAAGAGGCTGCTGCCTATGTCCGTTGTGATACCGTGCTCGGAGATGTGACCGGCAAAGACGTGCTGTGCCTGGCAAGCGGAGGCGGGCAGGATTCGGCGGCGTTCGGATTGCTGGGGGCCAGAGTAACGGTGTTCGATCTCTCCGACGTGCAGCTTTCCCGTGATCAGGAGGCCGCCCTGCATCATGGCTACACGGTGCAGACCGTGCAAGGCGACATGCGCGACCTGTCCATCTTCGAAGCAAACACATTCGACATCGTATGGCAGCCCTATTCTATCAATTACAGCCCGTCGGTCGAGCCGGTGATCGCCGAAGTGGCCCGCGTGCTGAAGCCCGGCGGCATCTATCACCTGGCCTTCGCCAATCCCTTCGTGCTGGCGGTGGACAGCAGCTGGAATGGCAACGGCTACCCCTTGCGCGATCTATACCGAGACGGCGAAGATATCACCCGCTTCTTTCCCGCGTGGGAGCTGGAACAGGAAGACGGCACCGCCATCACGGTTGAGCACCCCCATGAATTTCGCCATACCTTGAGCACCCTGTTCAATACCCTTGCCCGGCATGGGTTTCTGTTCTTGCAGATGTCAGAGTGGATGCGCCCTGACGCAGACCCTGAACAGGGTTCCTGGGCACATTTTACACGGTGTTGCCCGCCTTATTTGCAGACCTTCTGGCGAATAGGCGCCATATAAGGTATCGGTGCCATCTGCGGTTGAGAGGACGGGAGAAAGCATAGGAATCATGGGCTATATTCAAAATCTGCGCCACTATGTCGGCCATCAGCCGATCGTGGCCATCGGCGCAACAGTGATTGTGACCGATGAGGATGGCGCCGTGCTGCTGCAGCGCCGGTCGGATTTCAGCACCTGGGGGTTGCCCGGCGGGGCGTTGACAAAGATCTGTCGTGTTGTCTGTGCAAATCTGGAGTTTTTTTAAGGTCTACATTGGATCTTCTGGTCTGGGACATCGACGGAACACTGGTGGACGCTAATGCCACAGAGGAAAAGGCTTTCCTTTCGGCCCTACGCGATCCAGGCGGAGTCACCCGCGTCAATTGCGACTGGAACACTTACGAGAATCGCACAGATACAGGCGTTGTCTACGAAATCCTAAAGAGACATCACGGGCGCGCACCCACGAATGCCGAAACGAGTGCAGTACTGTCTGCTTACGTGGCTAACCTGGAGAAGGCCATTCTTCGAAAAGAATATTCCGCCGCCGTCGCCGTTGGCGCCCGCGATCTTCTGACGTCCCTGAGAGCTGCGGGACGGTTCGTAATGGCGCTCTCATCTGGAAGCATAGAAGAATCCGCTGTTCCAAAACTAAGGCACACCAGATTGGAGAGTTTCTTTGTTGCGGGCGCCTATTCCAACGACTCATACGAGAGGGTTAAGATTCTCCAACGGAGTATTCAGAAGGCTGAGATCGCAATTGGCTGCCAATTCCCTTCTCCGGAAGTATGCTTCATTGGGGATCAGGTCTGGGACGCGAGGTCGGCGCAATCCTTGGGCGTGCGCTTCGTCGGGATTGCCGAGAACGAGGATACAGCACGGGAAATGCTGCGACTGGGTGCCCTGCGGGTATTCCCAGGGTATCAAGATGCGAATGAAATATTGGGCACGCTGTCTCCGTGATGCCTTGTAGACCGTGAGTGCCCGCTGACGGGGAAAATAGGGGAAAATGAAAATAGGGGACAGTCACCTATTTCTAGGAGGAAATCGGTGACTGTCCCCTATTTTGTCGCCCCCCCCGCAGTTCCTCTGGCAGAGAGAAGGGCACGCCTCCGCCCTCAACCAACGCGACCATCTCTCTGTCTCCAGTATAGGAGAGACGGCGCGGCGGCGTCAATCCGCGGGCGACCCCCTCACGCCCGCCGCAACCTCCGCCGATACAGCAACACCCCGAACCAGGCCATGATCACGCCGATGACCATGAGTTTGAACACCCCGATGAAGATCAGATGCACCTCCGGGGTGGGCAGCCACGTCTCGGGCAGGAAGTCCAGCCGACCCGCCATGCGCGCCAGGTAGGCAAGCCAGCCAACCGTCACCCACGCGGCGCCGATCAGCGCCAGCCACCCTAGCGCATGGGCCAGGGCGTTGATTCTGCGCTCCAGTTCCTCCATTTCCACTACCTCCTCCCCTCTCCAGTCTAGCACGGACCGTGGGTCGCGGTGACCGTTGAAGCGGCAACAGAGCCGCGGGATTGTCATAGCAAACTTGTAGGATTTCTGGTCAACCTACGGCACGGTGGTGGCCATTTGTCCTCGCCTTCGCGTTGACAGGGTCTGCGCGGATACCGACTATGAGGGACGTGCGGACCTGGGAACCGCGTTACCGAACTACCTCTGCGGGGTGAGTGCTATGCTCAAGGGACTGGTTCGGGCGATGGCATGTGTCGTGGCGGTGGCGCTGCTGGCGGCCAGCGCGTCGCAGGCGGAGTGGATTACCGATCGGATCAACCTCAACTATCTCGGCACGCAGTCCAACGGCGGCTCCTGGGCGCCCTCGATGAGCGCCGATGGCCGGTATGTGGCCTGGCATTCCTGGGCCACCGACCTGGTGACCAATGACACGAACGGGCGCTATGATGCCTACGTGCGGGATCTCTACACGGCTACCAATCATCTACTTTCTACCTCCCCCGCGGGGCTGCCGGCCGACGGCGAGTCCCTTTACTCCAGCATCAGCGCGGACGGTCTGTCTGTCGCCTTCTCCTCGGTGGCCACCAATCTCATCACGGACGACACCAATGGGGTGCAGGATGTCTTCGTGCGCGATTGGACCGTCTCCCCGGTGGAGAGGGTGTCGGTATCCTCTTCCGGAGCGCAGGGGAACGGACCCTCCTCCCACGCCGCGACCAGCGGCGACGGCCGGTTCATCGCCTTCCAGTCCGAGGCCACCAACCTCATCCCCGGCGGCAATCCGTATGTGGCGGTCTATGTCCGTGACCGGCTGAATCAGACGACGGAGTGCGTCTCGGTGTCGAGCAGCGGTCAGTTGGGGAACCAGATCTCCTTCGCCCCGACCATCTCGCCCGACGGGCGGTACGTCGTGTTCACCTCCTGGGCGACCAATCTCGTCGCGGGCGACACCAACGGCCTCGCCGATGTGTTCTTGCACGACCGCCAGACCGGCGTGACCGAGCGCATCTCAGTGGCCACGCTCACCGGTGAACAAGGCAATGATTCCTCTTCCGGCCCGCGACCCGCGGTCACGCCCGACGGTCGCTTTGTGGTCTTCAGTTCGCACGCGAGCAATCTCGTGGCGAACGACGCCAATGGTGCGTGGGACGTGTTCGTGCGCGATCGCCTGAACGGGACGACGGAGCTGGTCTCGCTCTCCACCGCGGGCGTGCTGGGCAACGGCAATTCCGGGGCTGACTCCTACGTGCTCGCCATCAACTATGATGGCCGCTACGTCGAGTTCTGCTCGGCGGCCAGCAATCTCGTGCCGGGCGACACCGACGGCGTCTGGGACACGTTCGTCCGGGACCGGCAGACAGGCGCAACAGACCGGGTGTCGGTCTCTACCACGGGGGTCCAACCCTACGTCAACTCGGGGTACTACGGCCTGGCGCTGAGTGCCGACGGGCTGTTGCGCATCTTCGACTCAAAGTCGCACAACCTGGTGCCGAACGATACCAGCACTT
Organism: uncultured bacterium; assembly: GCA_964620055.1. GTDB lineage: Bacteria > Armatimonadota > Hebobacteria > Hebobacterales > Hebobacteraceae > CAZUGW01. Next base: position 1,210 of record CAZUGW010000184.1, on the reverse strand, counting down.
GCATCAACACCTTCCTGCGCCACCTGACCGACCCGCCGGCCGCGCCGACGGCGGGGTTCTCGGCTACGCCCACCACCGGTCCCGCGGCCCTCAACGTGCAGTTCGCCGACACCTCGACCGGAGCGCCGACCTCCTGGAGCTGGGATTTCGGAGACAGCTCTTCCTCCGCTGAACGCAGTCCGCTCCATCGGTACGCTGTCGCCGGTAGCTTCACCGTCAGCCTCACCGTCACCAACGCCTCCGGGTCGAACACCCTGGCGAGGCCGGATTACATCACGGTCACGGCCGGGCACGCGCTCACCGTCACCGTCTCAGGGTCGCCCACCGACCTCTCCTCTGGCGGGACGGTGACGCTCTCCGCCACCGTTACCGACAGCCAGCCCCACAGCGGTTTTGCGTGGGCGTGGAGCGATGGCGGCGCGGGCGGCGTGTTCACCCCCTCGGCCAGCGTGCGCAACCCGACTTACACCGCGCTCCCCAACACCTCCGGCAGCGTGAGGATGATTGGTCTCACCGCGACGGCCACCTGCGGGTGGTATTGGCCCTGGGTGACGAACAGCGCGACCGTCTCTGTCACCGAGGAAAGTCTCGGTGCGCACGACATCGTGGTCACCGCGGGTGCTACGCCCTCCTCCGTTGCCTCCGGCGGGACGAGCGCGCTCTCCGCTACGGCCACCGACGACGAGGGGCATGGCATCGCCGCCTGGTCCTGGTCTGACGGCGGGGCCGGCGGCACGTTCTTGCCCTCGGCCGCGGTGCAGAACCCGAGCTACACCGCGGCCGCAAACACCACGACCAACCCGAAGGTAGTCACGCTCTCCGTGACGGCGACGTGCGACGGCGCGCCCTCTATCAGCCGCACCGCGTACACAACTCTGACCGTGCAAGCGCCGGAGCACGCGGTCACGGTGACGGCTACTGGTTCACCGACCGCGATCGCCTCCGGCGGGACGGTCACGCTGTCTGCCACCGCTACCGACAATCAGCGCCACAGCGGTTTCGCCTGGGGTTGGAGCGATCACGGCGCAGGCGGTGCGTTCAGCCCCTCGGCGAGCGTGCCGAATCCCACCTACACCGCTCCCACCAACGCCTCCGGCGGCCCGCAGACCATCACCCTTACCGTCACCGCCACCTGCGCGTGGTACTACCCATGGACCACCGCGGCGGCCGACATGACGGTCACCGAGAACAGCGCCGGCTCGCACTATCT
>CAZUGW010000183.1:252-6798 GCA_964620055.1 uncultured bacterium | reverse complement strand
GCCGTCCATGTGGACCTGGCCGGCCGGAAAATCGATGGCGATGGTGCCGGTCCCGTCGCGCAGCGGGAAGCGGTCGTCGTGGATCGGTTTGGCGATGTTAATGTCCACGCCGCCAATGGTGTCGATGCCCTGCTCGAAGGCCGAGAAGCTCACGACAATAAAGCGGTCGATTCGCAGGCCAAACGTGTTGGCGATGACAGCCTTCAGCTCGCCGGGGCCGCCACCCGGCACTGGGCGATCTTCTTGTCCACGTCGGCCAACTTGCGTTGCGCCTGGGCCAGGGCGATTCGGGCCTCCTCCTGGTGCTCCACGTTGTCGGCCTTGGCCGTGTCCAGGGCGTGCTGGGCCAGTTCGAGCGCGGTCTCCTGATCCTGCACCTGCTCGGCCGAGCGCTTCTCCACGTCCGCCTGTTGCTCGAGCTGCTGGTCCAGCGCGAACTGCTGTTGGCGATAGGCCTTCTCCGCGTCCCGCAACTTGGTCCCGGCGATGTAGTTCAGCCCGGCCAGCCGCCGCGCCCGCTCCACCTCTCGCTGGGCGCGCGCGGTCTCGCCCTCCGCGTACTTCACCTGCGCCCCGATCTTCTCGCGTTCCGCCTGCGCCTTCGCCTGGGCCAGATTGAGCGATTCCTGGGCTGCCGCCACATCGCTCTGCGCCTGGGTGACCCGGGTCTCCCCGTCGGCCTTCTGGCTGCTCAGATTCTCGCTCGCGTCCGTGAGATCGCGCACCAACTGCTCGCGCTGGTCCGTCAGGTCCTTGGTGTCGAGTTGAAAACTGAAGTCGCCGGGCTTGACGGCGAGGTTGTCCTGGCAGATCTCCACCAGCGTGCCGTCAATCTCGCTCCGCACCGGCGTCTCCACCGCCGACTCCAGCGTCCCGTTCACCGGGAGGGTAACTACCAGCGCCCCGCGCGTCACCTCCGCCGTCGGTGTCTTGGCGCCGTCCACCGCGCGCGCGGCCTTCACGCTGCGCCATCGCCATCCGCCGACGGCCAGCACGATCACGGCCAGAGAGAGGTAGAGCACCCTTCTCATGACGCTGCCTGGCTCCCCGCCAGCATCTCGGCCAGCACCGCCCGCGCCTCCAGCGGCTGGTCAATCCGCCGGTCGCTGTCCAGTCGGCCGTCCAGGAGCCGCAGCACACGCTGCGCGTGGTCCGCCACCTGCTCCTCGTGCGTGACGAGGATGATGGTGATCCCCGTCTTGTGGAGGTCCTGAAAGAGGGCCAGCACCTCCTGGCCCCGATGCGAGTCCAGATTCCCCGTGGGCTCGTCGGCGAGGAGGAGAGAGGGACTGTTGATCAGCGCCCGGGCGATGGCGACGCGCTGCTGCTCGCCACCGGAAAGTTGGTAGGGACGATGGTGCTCCCGCCCGGACAGGCCCACCCTTGCCAGCGCCTCCCGGGCCTGCTGATGGGCGTTCGATATCCCACTGTACACCGTCGGGAGCAGTACGTTGTCCAGGGCCGACAGGCTGGGCAGCAGGTTGTAGGACTGGAAGACGAAGCCGATCCGTCGCAGCCGCAGGGAAGAGCGCTGGGCGTCGTTCAGCCGCGCCACCTCGTCGCCGGCCAGCAGGTAGCGCCCCGCCGTCGGCTTCTCGACGCACCCGAGGATGTTCAGCAGCGTCGTCTTGCCCGACCCCGACGGCCCCATGATGGCGACCATCTCGCCCTCGCGGATGACGAAGTCCATCCCCCGCAGGGCGGCCACCTCCACCGTTCCCGCGTGATAGACCTTCGTCAGCTCGCGCACTTCCACCAGGCTCATCGCGCCTTCCTCGCCTTCGCCTCCGGCGCCCGCGTCGGGTCCGACAGGGCGATGGTCTCGTCCGCGGAGACTCCCTTTCGCAGCACCACCGCGACCTCGTTGCGTTCCCCCGTCGCGACCTCCCGCCGCGCGAAACGGTCTCCCTGCTTCACATACACATAGCTTCTTCCGTCCCGCTCGAAGACGCTGTCGAGTGGCGCCGACAGCGTGTCCGGCAACCGCCGCAGCGTGATTCGCACCCGCGCGTTCAGCCCCGGCTTCAGGTGTTGGGCCGGCGTCTGCTTCACCTTCACCAGCACGTCGAAGACGCGCGCGTTGGCCTCGGCCGTCGGGTCCTCCCAGATCCACACCTGCCGCGCTACCGCGCCTACCGAGGAGAGCTCCCCGGAGAACGTGCGCCCGGCCGCCGCGTCGAACTCGATCTCCGCCTGCTGCCCCTTGCGCAACTCCGAGATCAACGCCTCCTTCACGCGGCATCGCACCGACATGTTCTCGCTGCTGGAAATGCTGCCGAGGGGCGTCCCTGAGGACACCTGATCGCCCTCCCGCCACGACCGGCGCTCCCCCCCGCGGAACGTCGAGAACAGCGAGACAGTGCCGGAGGCGGACGCCTTGATGGTGGTGTCGGCCAGCGAGGTCACCACGTTGTCCAGTTCCCGTTTCGCCACCTCCGCGCGGCGCTGCGCGTGCGACACCTGGTCCTGGATGCGGCTGCGGGAGATCTCCGCCCGTCGCTGCGCGGCGTCGCGCCCGCTCTGCCGCTGGCTCCGTTCCGCCGCGATCTGACGGCGGTTCAGCTCCAGGTCCTTCTGGCTCTGCTCCACCTTGAACTGCTGCGCCTCGTAGGCGGCCTTGGCAATCTCCGCCTCGGAGCCTGGGGAGTAGCCCTTGTCGGCCATCCGCTGCTCCCGGTCGTACTCCAGTCGCAGCCGCTCCGCCTCCGCGCCATCGAAGGCCAACTGGTCCTCGGCCTGCTTGGTGCGGGTCCCGGTGGACTCCTCCCAGACCTTCAGGTTCTTGTCGGCCTGCTCGACGCTCCGCTGGTCGTTGTCGTGCCGCTCTTGGGCGCTGTCCCGCGTCTTCGCGATCTCCTCTTTAGCCTGCTTGTAGGCCAGCTCGTCATCGGTCTGCTTTCGCAGCAGATCCCGCGCCTCGATCTGGCAGAACACATCTCCGGCCCGCACCACCGTACCGTCCGAGGCGATCCTGGTGAGCTGCCCCGGGGCCTTGCCGGCGCGCACGGTGATGGCGTCGTCGCTCTGCAGCGTCCCCTCGGTCAGCAGGCTCACCACGAAGTCTCCGTGCGCCACCCTGGTCACGGCCACGCGCGGTTGTAGGGCGCGCGGCGCAAGGGCGCGCCAGGCCCAGCCGCCGCAGGCGGCCAGCGCCAGTATCACCAATCCTCGCAGCGCGTAGCCCTTCGACATCGCCATCTCTCGGGGACCTATTCAGGCAGCCCCTGGGTGATATCCTCGCCCAGGGCGCGCCGGAGGCGCACGGTGGTGAGAAAGTACTCGACTTGCTCCCGGAGCAGCGAGCGCTCTGCCTCCACCTGTTGGTTCTCCGCGTCGAGCACGCGCAGATAATCGCTCAGCCCCTCGGCGTACATCCCTTGGGCCGCCGCGCGGTTCTTCTGCGCCAGGGTCACGGACTGCTCGCCGATGGTGATGCGCGCCCGCGAGCTGGCGGCGGCGCGCACCTGCTGCTGCACTCCCTGCGTCACCTGGTCGCGGCTCCCCACAATGCGCTGGTCGAGCACGCACAGATCGCGCTGCGCGCGCGCCACGTCCTCCGCGCGTTTGCGCTCCCACAGCGGGACGCCCATGGCCACCCCGCCGAACCATCCGGTGCTCACCGTCTGCCCGGCCAACGTCTCGCCGAGGTCGGTGATGCTCAGGGTGGCGACCACGTCGGGTCGCCCCTGGCTGCGGGCGATCCGCAGATCGGCCACCGCGTCCTGTCGGCTCAGTTCCAGGCGGCCCAGCTCCGTGCTGTTGGCGAGCGCCGTCTGTACCAGCGCGGTCTCATCGTAGTCCTGGGGAGAATAGGGGAACGCGGTCGTAAGTTCCGGCGTCGCGCCTGGCACAAACCCCATGTCCAGGAGCAATCTATCCAGCGCGTCGCGGTAGGCCTGCTGGCTGCTGATGAGCTGCTGCTTGGAGCGCTCCCCACTCAGCCGCGCCTGATCCACGTCAATCTCGGCCACCTGCGTCACCCATTCCTCACCCGACTGCTTCAGGCCCTCGCCGCTGAACTTCGCGTAGTTCATCTCGTAGAAGGTCTTCGCCCGGTCCACCGCGCGCGAGGAGATCTCCACCTCGCCGCGAGCCAGCAGCGCGTCGGCGTAGTCCCCGATCACGCGCTGGGCCAAGTCCTGGTGACCGTCGTAAAAGGTGAGTTCTTGCGACGCGAGCGCCGTCCCGGCGCTGCGAACTCGCTCCGCAGTGGAGGAGGCCAGGCCCGCGCCGCGCACCAGCGGCTGCTCGTAGGCCACCGTGACGGAGGGCCGTAGTGTGAAGAGGTTGTTGAGCACATCCTGGGATCCGGTGCCCAGGGTGGTGCGGACCGCGCCGCCGCGCAGCGACTCCCAGCGCGCGTTGAACTCCGCCAGCAAACTCGTCTCCGGCAGCCCCCCAGGGGTCTGCTGCCGCTGCGCCTGCCCGGTGGCGGTGTAGAACAGGCGCTGGTCCGCCACCCAGAACCCTCCTCTGGCGTTCGCCAGGCTTGACTGATCGGTGCGGAAGCCCGCGCTGTAGCAGAAGGCGAGGGTGAGCGACTCCTTCAGGCTCAGCTTGGCCGCCGCTTGCGGGGAGGCGGTCGGCTGGAGGTTAATGGGGGCCGACTCGGTCGCCCGCACGCGCTGCCACATCTGCGGGGAGACCCCGGCCAGGTCGGACCCGAGCGCGGGGCCGGCCAGAAGCAGCACGAGTACGACGGGAAGATGGGTTCTCATGGGACTCCGCCCGAGAGCGGAACGGCCAGCACGGCGGCTCAGGTCAGCAACCCGAAACATCTCACACCTTTCCAGCCATAGCACCGGCGGCGGGAGCTACCGGTCCAGGTTCGTCGCGCCGTCCGCGATCCTTTCGAGCAGGTCGCAAAGCAGCGCTTGTTCTTGCTCGGTAAGCGCCGAGAGGAGCCGCGCGATCCGCTCCATGTGCACGGGGTAGAGTTGCTCAAACAACTCCCGCCCCGCCGGGGTCAGTACGGCCAGCGTAATCCGCCGGTCCTCGGGGTGCGGCAGCCGCGCCAGGTGCCCCGCTTCCTCGAGTCGGTCAATCAGCCCAGTGACGTTCCCGGAGGTGACGAACAGTCGCTGCGAGATCTCGTTGAGTTGAACTCCTTCGCCCTCCGACTCGGCCAGCACCCGGAGAATGCCCAACTGCGCCCCCGTCAGCCCGCGCTCCCGCAGGTCGCGATGCAGCGCGCGCCCGATCTCGGCCTTAGCTCTCACGAAGCTCCGCCAGACCCGATTCGCCGGCGGTTCCGATGCCTGCATGACCCACCTCCGCAGGCAGTTTAGGCGGAAGCTATCTATATGTCAATAGTTTAGTCCTAAAATACCTCGCCTCTCGCCCTTCTCCTCTTCGCCCCCTCCCCTCCTCGCCTATCGCCTATCGCCTCCTCGACTCCTCGACTCCTCGACTTTCGACATTTCCAGATGATCGTCGCCGGCACCATCCGCTGCCGCTCCGGGGCATAACCCTCGCCCCAATCCTCGCCGCTTCCCGATTCCACAGGTTCGGGTTCGATGATGTCGAGCACCTCCAGCCCCGCGCCGCGCAGCAGCCGATACCACTCGCCGACGGTGCGATGGAACTCGGTCATGCGCGGGCGCGTCGGCATGTCCCGCTGCTCCCAGTCGTAGGAAAAGGCGGAATCGAAATAGCTGAACTCGACCCGCATCTCCGCGCTCTCGGCCACGCAATACCAGAACGGGTGATCCACGCTGAAAACAAACCGCCCGCCGGGCCGCAGCACCCGCGCCACCTCCGCGCAGCAGCGGTCCATGCGCTCCACGAACTGGAAGGCGAAGGCGGAGAAGACCACGTCCTGGCTCGCGTCGGCAATCGCCGACAGATCCTCCGCATTGCTCTGGAGGAACGTAACCTCCACTCCCTCGCGCTGCGCCAGACCACGCGCAAACTCCAGTTGCGCGTCGGAGAGATCCACCCCGGTGGCGATGGCCCCGCGCTTGGCAAAGGCGACAGAGCACTGCCCCCCACCGCAGCCGACCTCCAGCACGCGCTTCCCGCGCACGTCTCCGAGGAGCTGCAGTTCGCCCTCGTTCGGGCAGTGCGGGCCGTAGTGCACGAAGTCGGCCGGAATCTTGTGCTCGGCCTGGTAGTAGGGGGAGATCTCGTTCCAGTGCTCGCGGGTGTTGTCGGACATCACTTCGCTCCTTGAACGGGAAGAAACCACAGATGAACGCGGATGGACGCAGATGGACAAATCACTACTCCGCCTCGGTGCCGCGCGCCTGCCTCACGAGAGCGGCCATACCGACGACGGCTGCTTCGGGAACAGCGTGGTCAGCAGCAGACGCTGATCATTGCCCCACACCCGGCAGTCTGGGTGCGCGTGCTGGAGCTCTTCGAGGGAGCGGTAGCCGAAGAGGAGTTGGAGGAAGGTGAGGCCGGGGAAGGAGATAGGGCCGCCGGTGGGGGTCCAGGGCGCGACGATGGTGACTTTGCCGCGGCGGAATTCAAGACGGAGGCCTTGTCGGTAGAAGCTCAGGCGCAGTTCGCGGCGGTCTGCCGGGAAGCTGTCGCGGGCGAGGT
>CAZUGW010000183.1:0-242 GCA_964620055.1 uncultured bacterium | reverse complement strand
ACGATGATGGATTCGGCCAGGCGCTGTTCAAGCACGGGGGCGATGCGGCGAAGAAAGGCCGGGAGGTCGGGGACGCGGAGGTAGTAGGCGTAGGAGTTCGCGGGGCGGAGGAGGTCGGCCGCGGCGTGGTAGGCGGGATGCTCACTGCCCAGCTCTAACATGAAGGAAACCAGTTGCTTGCCATCTTTCGCCGCCTGCGCCTCACCGTGGGCGCGGAGGTAGCGGAGCACGGTGGGCGTGAC
>CAZUGW010000182.1:5333-6812 GCA_964620055.1 uncultured bacterium | reverse complement strand
CGCCCAGAGCGCGGTAGGGGAACTGGGCGTTGTCGCCGGCCGCGTAGATCTCGGGGTGAGAGGTCTGCAGGTACTCGTCTACCACGATACCATCACCCGTCTCCAGCCCGGCCTGCGCCGCGAGTGACACGTCGGGATCGAGGCCGATGCCCGCAATGACGATCTCCGACTCCAACTCGCGTTCGGCGGCGGTGGTGACGACGAAGCGGCCGCGCTGATGCGTGATCGCGCTCACGGTGTCGCCGGCCAGGAGGGTGAGGCCGCGCGCGCGATAGGCCTCTTGCAGGGCCGCGCCAAGGTCGGCTGGGAACACCCGCGGCACGAGATGGCGGCCGGGGTAGATCATGGTGACGTGGACGTTGTTGATCGCCAGCGCCGCGGCGATCTCGGAGCCGATGAACCCGCCGCCAATCACCACTGCGGAGGCCCCGGCCACAGCCTGGGCGCGGGTGCGCCGATAGTCGGCGAGATAGCGGTAGTAGCACACCCCCTCCAGGTCGCCGCCGGGGACCGTCAGCCTCTTGGGGCGGCCACCGGTGGCGAGCAGCAGCTTCTCATACCCATACGTCGTCCCCTTGCGATCGGTCACCACCTGGCGCGCGGGATCGAGGTGGGTCACCTCCGTGCCGGGCGCAAGCTGCACGCCCTGGCTCTCGTACCAGGCCTCGGGGTGGACGTAGATGTCCGCCACCTGTTTCTGTCCGAACCACAGCTTCTTGGTGAGCGGCGGGCGGTCATAGGGCAACTCCGCCTCGTCGCCGATCAGCAAGATCGCGCCGTCGGCGTCGTGCTCGCGGATCCCCTCAATCGCCGAGGCGCCGGCCAGGCCGGCTCCGACGATCAGGTAGCGGTAGGTCGCGGTCTTCATGTAGATTGTCTCCCGGAGAGTCAGCAAGGAGTGTACCAGATGCCGAGCGACCGGCGCACGCGGAAATGGGGGGGAGGGGCGGGTGGTTGTGCGGATTCGCGCGCAAGAGGCCGCGTCAGCAGGAAGCAACCCTCCGTCCAGCGAACGTGCTTACCATGAGAACTCATCTTCTGCTCGCGATGCTGATGCTGATCGGCCTTGTCGCAACTGCGTGGCCAGCTTCGCCCCCGCTGGAAAGCCTGCGCCAGTGGGATCCGAGTGCATCGTGGGAGGGAGGCAGGGACTACGACGCGCGACTCAATCGGCCGGTGGCGTTCTGGCGGGCGGGATTGTCGCTGGAGGAGGTGTTCGCCGGGGTAGAGCAGCAGGCCGGGGTGAAGCTGAGCTTCTTCCCGGAGGAAGACGAGAACCGCCGGATGCGGGTGCACTTGTTCCTGAACCAGGAGGAGCCGCCTTCGCTGAGAGAGCTGATGGCGCAGTTGATGTGGGTGGTAGATTGCCCGTTCTTCCTCGCGGAGGAGTCGGAGGGCAAGACGTATTACCTGATGTCAACGAGCATGGCGGCGGGGGCGGAGGAGTCATGAACTATGGCACGCTGACCGTCAGCAATA
>CAZUGW010000182.1:312-5323 GCA_964620055.1 uncultured bacterium | reverse complement strand
CTTATCGGCGCGCGTGGCCGCGATCTGGAAAGCGCGAGAAGGCCGATGGCGGGAGATCGGCGGCAAGGTCGGAGAGTATCGAGAGGCCCTCGACCTGCCGCGGGAGGAGTTGATCGGGAAGTACCGCGGCACGGATGATCTGTTGCTGTTGAACCTGCTGGATCCGGAGCGGCGCGCGGCGACGCGGTTCCTGTGCCGCCATGCCGAGGATCGTCTGTTCGAGCCGCCCGAGATGCCCGGAGAGCACGGGGAACTTTCCGGCGTCGGCAACACGGTGCCATCGGTGAGTTTCACCAAGGAGGACATTGCCGATCTGGCGGCGGCCTTCTCGCTACCGGAGAGCGCGCTGCGCGACCCGGAGATGGCCTTCGACCTGCAACTCGAAGCGGCGGGCCGGCTGACCATAGGCGCCAGCCCGGAGTACATGCAGAAACCGGGGCAGCGGACCACGGTGCGAATCGGCCCGTATGTGATCGCCGATCTCACCGACGGATTCGAACTGTCGGCGGAGGACCAGCTCGCGCTCCGGCGGGCGCTGGGCGAGGACCTTCCGACTGACGAGAAGAGCAGCCGTCTGCGGCAACTGAAGCAGGAGATCACCGCCGCAAAACAGGCGCGAGCACGCGACCGGCTGAAGGCCGAGCGCGCCCTGTCGCCGCACGCGGAAGAGGAGCTGGCCGGCGCCTCGGTGACCCTGCCCGGCCTCGCGCAGGACCTCCCGGTTACCCCGTGGATCGCTCAGGAGGCGGTGGCGCGGGCGACGGGGAGGCACATAGTCTCAGACGGAATGCTGTGGTCCGGGCGGTACTTTTATCCGCCAATCCCGGGAGTGGGAGAGACGCCGACCAGGATGACCGCGCTGGCGGCGCTGGACAGCTTCACTCACCAGCCGCTGGGCACGGGGTTGCGGAGGCCGTCGTGGGAGTGGGGGGACGCGGGCCGATTCCTGCGCTTTCGCACCGCGGATCGGGACATCTGGCGGGCGGCGATGCTCCCGCCGGAATTCGTGACCTGGGTGGACGCGCTGCTCGCGCCACACCTGCCCGAGGCCGAGACACTGGCAAAGCGGAAGCGCATGGAACTGAGAATCCCAGTCGGGCTGGTGCACGCCGTCCGGAGGCTTGGCAAGCTGTCGGGCGTGCAGTTGCAGTTCGGCCGGGAGGTGAACTGCGGCGACCCGGCGGACTTGGTGAACATCGTCCGACACGACGCGGTCGGGTCACTCTTGGGCGAAGCCAGTACCAAGCCCAAGCTGACGCGCTTTCTGGCCTCTTTGACCGATGAGCAGTGGACGCAACTGAAGGGCGCGGGGCTGTGCTATGATCCTGACCTCAGCCCTGACCAACGGAAAATGCTGACGGCGGCGACGGCCTCGACGAAAACCACGTACGATCTCTCAAGTCTCGTACTCACCCTGGACCCGGTGGAAGAGAAGAATCCGTGCTATCTGCTTCACCTCAAGATGCGCACGCCGACGGGACCCCAGAAGCGGACGCAGTGGGATTACAGTCTCGAATGCGCGCGGAGAGTCCTGCGAGTGGAAGCGTGGGCGCCGGGCAGGGAGTAGCGAGAAGGTGGTCGGAGGGGAGATCGCGCTGCGCCCTGCTAACCCGCCGGCTCCGGGTCCCTCCGCAGCATGAACAGCGCGATCAGCGCGGCGAGCGACAGAGACGTCGCCGCGCCGTAGAAGATGTAGCTGTGGTTGATATCCCACAGCCACCCGCCGACCAGGGGGCCGAGGACGGCCCCAATCCCTTCCGCCGTGGCCACCGCGCCCATTACTCCACCACGCCGGCGGGAGGGGGCCAGCGCGGAGACGAGCGCCAGCCAGGCCGGGGTGCCGAGGATGTGGCTGAGGACGAGCAGCATGGCTATCACCCCGAACAGCGGGACGGAGCGGCAGGAGGGGATCACCCACATCAGCGCGGCCGACAGAGTGAGGGAGACGCGGACCGCGCGGCACTTGCCCCAGTGGTCGGCGGCGTGGCCGAGCGGGAGGCCCAGGAGGAGAATGGGCACGCCGAGGCACACCAGCAGGAGGCCGGTCTGGAGGCGGGAGAGCTGCAGACTCTCGTCCAGATAGAGAATCAGGAAGTTGGCCAGGGTGAGCACACCCAGGGTCATAAGCAAACTCATCAGCAGGAGAAGCGGGAAGGGGTAAGTCGCGCGCGGCAGAGGCGCCTGCGGCTCGGGCGGATCGGGCGCGCCGGAGGGTTCCTCCTCCTCCGCCCGCCGCGCTTCCGCCAGGCCGACCTGCCCCGTGATGGCGGAACCCAGAAGCAGACCCGTGGCCACGTAGAACGGCGTCTTGTCGCTGCCGGTGATGTGTGAGACGAACGCGCCTAGGGCGGCCGCGCCGCCGATGGCGGCGACATAGACCGTGTTCACCACGCTCATGGCCGCGGCGCGGCGGCGGTCGTGCGTGAGGTCCCCCACCGTGGCAAAAAGCGGCGGCCACAGCGCGGCCGCGCCGACGCCGTCCACCGCCCGCACTGGGAGGATCACCCTCCAGAGACGGTGGGGCAGAGAGGCGATGATGGTCGGGTTGAGGCAGATGAGCAACGGGCCGAGCACGATGAAGACCTTGCGGCCGTAGCGGTCGGAGAGGTGGCCCATGGGGATCTTGAGCGCGGTCTCCACCGCGAGAAAGGTGGCGGTGGCCAGGCCAAGCGTCGTGCCGGAGAGCCCCAGTCGTTCCACGAGATAGATGGGCAGCGCGTAGATGTTGACGAGCGCGAAGGCCAACTGCGAGGCCCCGGTCATGAGCGCGAGCGGGCCGAGTTGGGGGTATTCTCGGAAGAGCGCGAGATAGGTTCGGTCGAAAAGGTTCCGCCGCATGGCTACCGCGGGTCCGGCTCCAAGGCCGCGATCAGGGTAAGGCCCCGGGTGAGGGGGGTTTTCAGGCCGGCCTCGCGAATGGCGCAACGCCACCCCGGCGCCCATTGGGCGAGCGCGCCGCCGTGGTGGCAGTAGACGGAGATACGTCGCAACCGATTGCTGGCCACGAAGCACGCGCCCCAGAGGCCGCGCTGGGGGGCGGTGAAGATCACTGCCTTGCGCGCCGCGGCGCACATCTTGGCGATGAACCCCTGGGGATCGGGGATGTAATCCAGCACGCCAATCGCCATCACCAGATCGTATCCGTGGTCGGCCTCCAGGCTGCGAAAATCCTGATTGCGGACGGTCACGTTGCCGATCTCCGCCTCGGCCAACTTGCCGGCGAGGATCTCGGCCATGCGCCGCGAATCTTCGATGGCGGTGACATGCGCCACGCGTTCCGCGAGCATGTGGGTGTAGAACCCCGTCCCCGGCCCGATCTCCAGGGCGGTGTCCCCTTTGTCCGCGTAGGAGTGAATGAGGTCGCGCACCGCCTCGGCTTCCTGCCGGCGGACGGCCGAGATCACCGGCAGACAGAGATGCCGGTCGTAGCGGGCCGCGGTCTTGTGATATGGGTTGTTCTGACGCATCTCTACACTCTCAGTGCCATTGCGAGCCGACGCCGGGACCCGCGAGGGCGCGCAGCACTACCTCCGCGGTGAGCGCGTGCCCGGCCGGGCCGAGGTGGACCTCATCGCGGCAGTACAGGCCCTGCTTCGCCGCCTCGTCCTGATCTCCCACGTGATGGAACGCGGCCGCGACGTCGGCGAGGCCCGCTCTCTTCTCCTTTGCCACGTCGCGGGCCGCTTGTGCAAGCCCCTCCATCTCGGTCCACCGCTCCACCGCCGGAGCCGTGGTGAGCAGCATGATCTCACTCTTCCCTTTGGTCAAGCGCCGCAGGTAGTCCACGGCGAAGCGGAGGCGCTCCTTGAACAACTCCGGCGTGGTCCCGCTGCTCGCATCGTTGTATCCGTACCAGGGTAATGAGATCGGGGGCGGGGTGGTCTGCAAGCCAGCGCGGCGCGACGATCAGCCCGTGGGTCAACTGTGTGCCGCCGACGGCGGGATTGACCAACGCGACCTTGCCGCCGTACTGCTGCTCCAGATGCTTCACGAGCACCTCGGACCAGAGCACCTCGCGATTCGCCCAATGGCGCTTGTCGCTGAGCGAGTCCCCGAGCGTGACGATGGTGACGGGATCCTTCGCCTCCAGCTTGGCGCGCAGACGCGGCGTGCCGCGGCGACTGGGGGTGTAGTCCGCACTATCCACGAGGATCAAGGGCTCGAGCGCGAGCTCGTCCACCGCGTAGGATTCGGCGGGATAGTCGCGCCAGTAGTGCCACTTGCCGAACCAGAGATAGCGGAGGGAGGAGGGCTTCACCGCGCCGGTGGGGCTGATCGGCGGCGCGGTCCCGGTCTCGGGGATCAGGTCGGACCAGGGGATCGCGATCTTCCGCCACGCGGTCGAGTCAATCGGGAAACAAAAGGCATAGCGCTTGGTCAAGCTGTCGTCGGCGATCACCTCCAGGCCGCCCCAACTGCTGGAGCCGTCGCCCTTCACCCAGAAGCTGAGGCCGGCGGACGTGTCCCACTCGGGCGTGGGCTGGAGGGTGGTCATGAAGAAGCCGCTATGCGCGTCGGCGACGAACGCAAATTGGTTGGCCTGGCCGGAGTGACCCGGAACGAGTTGCACCGTACCCGCGGGGACCTGCGCGCCGTCCTTCTCGAACGTCCCGACCTGAAACTGGACCGTGTCCAGGTCCTTGATCGGGGCCTGGGCCGCCGCGGGCAACGCGACGAGCAGGGCGAGGACGAACACGCAATAGGCGGACAGCTTCATACCCGGTCTCTCCTGACCGATACCTGTTCGCCCGCGCGAGGCGAAACCCCTTGGGGGAGGGCGGCGAGGGGCGCGGGATACAGACCGCATGGCGTTTGACGCTGGCAACCTCGTCAGGTAGAATCGGGCCGCGTAGGAGGCGGGCGGTGGCGGGTTCACTTGACCAAACGTTGGTTGATGAAATCGTCCGGCGCATTGTGGAGGTGGCGCGCCCGGACCGGATCATCCTGTTCGGGTCCCACGCGCGCGGAGAAGCGCAGGAGAACTCGGATATTGACCTGCTCGTAGTGATGC
>CAZUGW010000182.1:0-302 GCA_964620055.1 uncultured bacterium | reverse complement strand
GCGTCGCGACGAGATACTGCGGATTCGCGCCGCGCTGGTTCCGTTGGGGATCTCCGTTGATGTGCTCGTCGCCAGCGACGCCGACTACGCCAAGTGGAGTGAAGCGCCCAGCACTACCCTCTATTGGGCCAAGCGGGAGGGGGAGGTGCTGTATGAGGCCGCCGCGTAGTTTGCGCCAAGAGCAGGCTGCGCTGTTGCTTCGAAAGGCAGTGCAAGACGAGGTGTTGCTCGACGCCGTGCTGGAAATGCAGCAGGTCCACGCTGAAACGATAGGCTACCACGTCCAACAAGCTGCCGAGAAG
>CAZUGW010000181.1:3468-6813 GCA_964620055.1 uncultured bacterium | reverse complement strand
ACGTCTGCCACGGCGTTGTGCGCTGAGCCGAAACCGGAAGCAAAAAGGACGCGGCGGCGCGCAGCCGGTGAGCGGCCTGTCCGAGCGATTCCTGGAGGAGCGGTCGCGGGACAAGGCGGCGCCCCTGGCGACGTTGGCGGCGGCGGACCCCAATCCGCAGGACCGGACGATGGTACTCGCCTTCGTACGTGGGCTGGTCCGCGCCATGGAGGCGCGCGACCAGTACTTCCGCGGCCACGGCGAACGGGTGGCGCGCCTCGCGGCGGCGATGGCGGTGGAACTGAATTGCCCGCAGGAGCTGGTCGAGGCGCTGACCGTGGCCGGGCGGGTGTTGGAGATCGGCCGGGTGAGCGTGAGCGACCTCATCCTGCTCAAACCCGGCGCTCTGACAGGAAAGGAGCTGGAGATCGTGCGCGCCCTCCCGCTGGTCGGCGCGCAGATCCTCGACGCGCTGGAATTCCCCTGGCCCGTGCGCCCGGCGGTGCGCTATCACCACGAGCGGCTGGACGGCAGCGGCTATCCCGAGGCGCTGGTGGGCGACGAGATCCCGCTCGCCGCGCGCCTCCTCGCGGTGGCGGAGGTGATGGTGGCCATGACCTCCGACCGCCCGCATCGGAAGGCGAGGTCGGTGCAGGAGGCGCTGCGCGAACTGGAGCAAGGGGCGGGGGTGAAGTATGATCGGGAGGCGGTGGAGGCGGTGGGGAGGGCAGTGGAAAGGGGCGGAATATGAGCCGCCTCAGAACCCCTCCCAGAACTCCGTCACTGAGATGCCCAGCCGCCGGCAGGCCAGCGTGACCACGTGCGGGTATACGTCCTGGCCGCCGCCGTGCCCCTTGATGAGGTAGATGTGAAAGCCGGGTCGGAAGAGCTTGATCTCGCTTCCCTTGCCCCTTCTCGCCTCGACGCCGAACTCACGCAACCTCTTGGCGAACTCTCGTGTCTTCAGGACGCGGGGCATGGGTAGGGAGGGGGCGTCAGTGGGCGCAGACCAGGCTGCGCACATCGAGGTGGGAGACGACGTCCTGCGCGTTTTTCCGAGCCGCGGTGGGCTGCGGCAGTTCCGCCTCGTGACATGCGTCGGTCGTCACGGCCTTCGCGTACTGCCACCAGTACTCAGGCGGAGCGGGGACGAAGATATCCTGCGGGCGCCCTTCCTCGAGACACGCGTTGATGTGCGCGCCGATCAGGTCCACCATGTCGGTCTTGACCACCTCCAGGTCAGGACCCGCGGCCGCGAGACCCATCTCGAGGCAGGTGGCATTATAGACGCCGTCTTCTTCAGTAATCAGCACGCGAACGCTGATCGTCATGGCAAGACCCTCATTTGGCCCGCCCTCGGCCATCGGTATCGCCTGTTAGCCGCGAGTATTCTACCACAAGCCTAGCATTGCGCAAGCACTCTCGCCGCCTCCGCCTCCTGGCACGAAATGCCCGTATCCACTATCATAAGGATGACATTGGGGCGTAACGCTTCGCGAAACGGAGTTTGTTGTGTCGCAACTCGACGTATTGACGCTGGAACCCGAGGATGACGCGCAGGAGGAGGAGGCCCCCGAGCAGGAACAGGCCCCGAAGAAGCCTGACCTGAGCGGGGCGCGGTCGTTCCTCACGGAACTCCACCCCTCTGGCTTCGGCGAACTGCTGGTGACGGACGCGTGGCTGCCGCCCACGCCCAAGCCGCTGGCGAAGGACGAGTTGCCGGTGGACCGCCAGCGCGCCTGGAAGCAGCGCCAGGAGTGGCGCGAGTTGAACCTGCTGCGGGAGCGCCCGGCCGACAGTTTCGATGCGCGGACCGAGCACTACTGGGGGCAGGTCAAGGAATCCCTGGGGCGTTGCCCGGAGGCGATTGTTGATCCGTACACGTACCTCGTGGCGAGCTTCGCGGACGCCGACCTCGCGCGGATGGGGGATTACGGCCGAGACGCGAAGGAGTACGGTCGCGAGGGCGACGCGCTGCTCAACCTGGGCCGGACGCAGCTTGCCATCGGGCGGCTGAATAGCGCGCGGAGTGCGTTCAAGGCGGCGGCGAAGGCCGAGCCATTCCAGCCGGGGGTCTGGTATCACCTGGGCGTGGCCAGCCTGTTCGCGCGCGCCAACGCGGAGGCCGCGAAGGCCTTCCAGCGCGCTTTGGACCAGACCCCGGGCGACCTGCGCGCGGAGGCGGCGTTGGGAATGGCGCGCTACCACGAACGCAAGTACGCGGAGGCGGAGGCGCACTTCCGGCGCACGGCCGGGGCGAGCGGGCTGCGCGCGGCCTGTCGCTCGATGCTGGCCTGCAGCTTGCGCATGCAGGGCAACTGGGACGAGGCGCGAGTAGAGTTGAACTTCCTGCGCGGCGGCGGGTCGGAGCGCTGGGCGCTGGTATCGCAACAATGTGTGGACTGCGTGGAGCGGGGGGAACAGCAGGTCGCTCCCGCGGCCTCACGCCGGCGCGCGCAGGAGATCGTGAGGTCGGCGGTCACGGCCGGCGGCCCCGCGGCATTCCTGGTCTACCTGTTCTTCGAGAACTTCGCCAAGGGCCTGATAAAGCACGACGAGCGGTGGTGGTTCGCGATCCCGCTCTCCGTCGTCGGGGTGCTTGGGGCGAAGTGGCTGGGCCGCTTTAGCCACCGGACACGCTCCCGCGAGTTCGGGAACTACGAGCAGGGACTTCCCTGCTGGCAGACGACTACCTGGCTCACTCCGCGCCGATCGGAGTTCTAGATGAAAGCAAGGACTTGCGCTGCTTTCCTGATCGTGACGATGCTCGCGCTCCTGGTGGGGGTCGCGTTCCCCGCGGCCCGGCCGCGGCCGGTGGCCATGATCCGGATCGAGGGGACGATTGACGTCCCCAGCGCCGGCTACCTCGCGCGCGCGTTGAAGATCGCGGAGGGGAACGGCTCGCAGGCCCTGCTGATCCTGCTCGACACTCCCGGCGGGCTGGTCAAGCCCATGACGGACATGACCAAGGCGATGTTGAACTCGCCGCTCCCGACCATCGTCTACGTCTCCCCGGCGGGCGCGTACGCGATGTCGGCGGGCACGTTCGTGACCATGGCGGCGGACGTCGCGGCGATGCACCCCGCAACTTCCATCGGCGCGGCCCACCCCGTGGAACTCTTTGGCGCGCCCTCACCGGAGGGGGAGAAGGAGTCGAAGAGCAAGGACGTGATGACGGAGAAGATCGAGAACGCCTTCTCCGAGCAGGCGAAGGCCATCGCCGCGCGCCGCGGCCGCAACGTGGCGTGGGCGGAGAAGGCGGTGCGAAAGAGCATCACCGCCTCCGCGAAGGACGCGGTAAAGCTGAAGGTGGTGGACCTGCTGGCAGAGGATGTGAGCGATCTGCTGGCGAAGGTGGACGGCCGG
>CAZUGW010000181.1:2100-3458 GCA_964620055.1 uncultured bacterium | reverse complement strand
TCCCGGGACAACGGAGCGTCGCGCCCCCCGACGCCACGCGGCCGGGGACGACGCGCCTGAAGGTGGACGGCCGGAGGGTGGCCCTGCCGGGCGGCCGCACGGTGGTGCTGCACACCGCGAGCGCGGAGGTGGTGGAGATCGAGCCGACGCTCAGCGAGAGTTTCCTGCACGTGCTCGCCGATCCGAATATCCTGCTGATCCTGCTCGCGCTGGCCTCGCTCGGCATCATGTTCGAGTTGCAGAATCCGGGCTCGATTCTGCCAGGCGTGGTGGGTGGGATCGCGCTGCTGCTGGCGCTCTACAGCATGGCCGCGCTGCCCATCAACTACGCGGGCGTGGCCTTGATCATCTTCGGACTGCTGCTCTTCCTGGCGGAGGTAAAGGTGGCCTCGCACGGCATTCTCACGGTGGGAGGAATCATCGCCTTCGTGATGGGCGCGCTGATGCTTACCAATGTGGCGCTGGCGCCAACGCTGCGCGTGTCCGGGCAAGTGCTGATCGTGGTGACGGCGCTGGTGGCGGCGTTCTTCCTGTTCGTGATCGGGGCCTCGGTGCGGGCGCATCTGCGCCAGGTGCAGACCGGCCGCGAGGGGATGATGCGGGAGCGCGGCCACGCGCTGGAGGACCTGAAGCCCCTCGGCGAGGTAATGGTGGAGGGGGAGCGGTGGCGGGCGCGGGCCGTGGATGGCGAGATCGCGAAAGGCGACGAGATCGAGGTGGTGAATGAGGAGGGGCTGACTCTATTTGTACGCAAACGAGAGACCGAATAGGCGAAAGGCGATAGGCGAAGAGGCGAAACGGCCGTCCGACTCTTCGCCTCTTCGACCACGGAAAGGAGCGAGGCGGATGCAACAAGGAGGACTGGTGGCGCCGATTGTGATCGGGGTGTTGTTTTTCGTTTTCATCATCCTGGCCGCGGCGATCAAGATCCTGCGCGAGTACGAGCGCGCGGTGATCTTCCGGCTAGGGCGGCTGATCCCGGTGAAGGGGCCGGGTCTGATCTTGCTCATCCCGATCGTGGATCGGATGGAGCGGATCAGCACGCGGATCGAGACCATTGACGTGCAGCGCCAGGAAGCGATGACCAAGGACAACGTGCCGGTGACGGTGGACGCGGTGGTCTACTACCGGGTACTGAACCCCTCGGACGCGGTGGTGAAGGTGAAGAACTACCACAAGGCCACCTACCTGTTGGCGCAGACTACGCTGCGGAGCGTGCTGGGCCAGTCGGAACTGGACGAGTTGCTGGCGCAGCGCGACCGGATCAACCAGCGCTTCATAGGCTGGATCAACAGCTACCTGCCGGTCGATCGCCGGATACGCAACGGCAGCGTGGCCTACAACAACATCTTGCTGAT
>CAZUGW010000181.1:0-2090 GCA_964620055.1 uncultured bacterium | reverse complement strand
CGCTTGCAGGAGATCATTGACGAGCACACCGAGCCGTGGGGAATCAAGGTGTCCATGGTCGAGGTCCGCGACGTAAGCCTGCCGGACACGATGAAGCGGGCGATGGCGCGGCAGGCGGAGATCGAACGCGAGCGGCGCGCCAAAGTCATCAACGCGCTGGGCGAATTTGAGGCCGCGCAGAAGCTGGCGGAGGCGGCGGCGATCATCGCCAAAGAGCCGGTGGCGATTCAGTTGCGCTACCTGCAGACCCTGGCCGAGGTGGCGTCGGAGAACAACTCGACTACGATTTTCCCCATGCCGATAGACCTGCTGACGCCGTTCCTGCGGGCCGCGCAGAAGCCGGAAGAATCGAAGGGTTAGCTGGTCGCGAGGGTGCGCAGATACCGCTCGGCCAGCACCACGGCGACATAATCGTCGTAGGGTCGAGGCGGCGTCTGGAGCGTGATCGGCAGCAGGCGCCGCCAACCTCGGGGGGGGTTCTCGGCGAAGTAGCGCAAGCGGCCTTCCCGGCTGGAGAGGTGCTCGTCCACGACCACCGGCGAGAGGGGCACGCAGGCCTCACGGAGGCGCTCCCGCACGATCTTGGCGGCGGTGCGGTCGCCGAGTACCAGGCGGGTGACCGCGTGCTGCACGATCAACCGCGTCACGGCCGCACCGATCTCCGCTGCGCTCACCACAGAACGATAGAGTACGTGGCCGTCGTCGGTGACGACGGCCACGCCGCACTTACCGCTGCCTGGATCAATGGCGAGAAGGGTCATAGGTCTCAAGTAAAAAGGCAAAAGGAAAAAGGCAAAAGAACAGGAGCCGCTCTGACCAGACACAAAGTGCGACCCTGAGCGGCCTCCTAGCCTTCCATATTCCCTAGATTGGCTCCACTTTCAACTCGACTTTGAGCGGGCCGATAGTCCAGACGTCTTCTCTCGCGACGGCGGTGACGTGGGCCCGGCCGGGGATGTCCTTGGTCCTGTCGATCGCCGCAAACAGCTCCTTCGAGCTGATATCGCCGACGTACTCTTTGCCCCGGCTGTAGGAGGCCAGGCTCTCGGGTTTCAGCAGTGGCATCACACGGTTCTTCCCCCGCGGCCCGACCTGCTCCCGCAGCATCCGCACGAGCGCATCGTAGATCTGATCGTCCGGGAGGTTCTCGCCAACCACTGTGTCGCCGAGCTTCGCCCCCTTCGCGAAGACTAGATCGTTGCGGAAGATCCCGAAATCAATGGGCGCGGGTCCACCTTCGTGGGTGTTCGTCACGCAGGTAGCGCGCACGACCACTCCCGTCTTGGAGGCGCTGTCCCTGATGCCTTTCGCCAGCTCACTCATGGCCTGCTCTGTGGGCATCCAGGACCACTCGCCGGTCTTCTTGTCTTGCACGATCGCGTGGTGAACCACCACGGCCTGCTTCTCACCCGGCCTCGGCCTCGCGCCTACCCCCTTCACGGCCTGGTCGACGCGCGCGAAGAAAGTGTCCACTCGTCTGCGGATCTGAGGAAGGGTGAGGCCCGGCTCGAACAGCATCACGTCTAACGGCTGCTGGGCCTCGAGGATAATCGGGGTGGCCCGCTCCTTGGCCAACACCCCCGCGGCGATCTCCTGACCGACAAGAAACCTTTCCTGTAACCCTCGGACCTCGATCTGCAGGCGCCGCGCTTCGTCTTGCTTGCGTTTCACCACTGCTTCGACCGTCTGGACGCGCGCCTGGGTCTTGTTCAGCTTCTCCTGCTCCTGCTTCAGGTCGCCCTCGGTCTTGGCCAGCGCCACGTGCTGCTTCGCCACCTCCGCGCGCGCCGTGGTCCGCTCCTCCTCCAACTCCTTCGCCCGCGCGCCGAGCGTTTTCGTCTCCTCCGTCAGCCGGCTCCGCGTGGAGCGCAGTTCCCGCAGTTCGCTGCGCAGTTGGGACACGCGGAGGAACCCGAGGCGGACGTTCTCGGAGAGCGCCATGGCCGCGCCGAGGGTGAAGATGGTGATGAGCATGCCGGAGACGACGGAGATGGCGATGGCGGTGTGGCGGGGACGCATCCCAAAGAGACTGAGGCGCTTGCGCCCCATGCGTCGCCCCACGATGTCGCCGACGTAGGCGATGACACCGC
>CAZUGW010000180.1:0-6832 GCA_964620055.1 uncultured bacterium | reverse complement strand
TGCACCGCCTCCTCGACGACCTGCTTCACAGTTTTTTCGGGGTCGAGGTGCGGCTCTTGCTCCAGCAGGCCCACCGTGTACCCTTCGGACGGGTGGATCTCGCCGGTGTAGTCGGGGTCCACTCCCGCCAGGATGCGCAGCAGCGTGCTCTTCCCCGAGCCGTTCAGTCCGAGCACTCCGATCTTCGCCCCGTAGTAGAACCCGAGCGAGATCTCGCGCAACACCTGTTTCTCCGGCGGATACACTCGCCCGACGCGGACCATAGAGTAGATAACTTGCTGAGAGTCAGCCATGAAGGGAACCTCGTGACATCTGGAGTCGGAGGCGAGTATAGCAGGAAACGAGGGGAACGAGGAGATCGCGGTGGGAGAGGCACTGGCCCCATAACTGTGTCTTATGGGCCCACGTTCTGCTTGACTTCCCGGCCCCCCTGAGTGAGGGGTAGGCACGATAGCCCGCCCACCAGGAGGACCGAAGATGCCACGCCGCACGGTTTCGACGACGCCCTCGCCTCCTTCCTCGACTACCTCAGTTCCTACCGCGGCTACTCACCCCACACCGTGAAGGCCTATGCGCGGGACGTGCGGGCCTTCCGGGAGTTCCTGGCGATGCGCCACGGGCAGATCGAGCATCCCGACCAGGTGCCGCGGGAGATGGTGGTGCAGTTTGCGCTCAGCCTGAAAGGGGACGCGCCGCTCACGGTGAGGCGGAAGCTCGCCGCGCTGTCCTCCTTCTACGGGTTCCTCCAGGACACGGGACAAGCCACCCACAATCCCGCCCGCGGCGTGCCTCTCCCCAAGGTGGCTCAGGTCCTGCCGACCTCCCTGAGTGAGGACCAGGCGCGGAGGCTACTGGAGGCGGCGCATACTCCCTGGCACCGGGCCTTGGTGGCGCTGCTGCCCTTTGCCGGCCTACGCCGCAGCGAGGTGACGGCGATCACGCTGGAGGACCTCGACCTGGAGCACGGCCATCTGCTGGTGCGAGGCAAAGGAGCGAAGCAACGCGCGGTGCCCTTGGCACCCATGGTGGTGCAGGCGATCCAGGAGTACCTGCCCTGCCGGCCGCAGACCGACAGCGCCCACCTCTTCGTCAGCCGTGTCGGCGGCCACGCTCTGCCGGGGCGTGTGACGAACCGGATGCTGCGGCAGGTGCTGCGGGGCGCGGACCTTGACCAGAAACGCATTACCCCGCACCGCCTCCGGCACACCTTTGCCACCCATCTCCTCCGCACTGGTGTAGACGTGCGCACCGTCCAGGAACTCCTCGGCCACGCCGACCTCCAGACCACTGCGCGCTATCTGCACTCGGACCTGCGGACAAAGCAGGCAGCGGTGGGAAGGCTGGCGACTCCCTTCGCGCGTGCGCAACACGGGGCGACGCGCCGCGGGGCAGTGATGGTGCCCTACCCCGCTTTCGACTCTGCCCTGGAGGGGTCGCCGGTTGGCCGCTACAGCGGCAACGCGAGGGCTCCCGGACGGACGCCGCCATCTGGTCGCGGGTCACCTACGGCCGGGGGCAGGCCCCCGAGGCGCCTTCTGCGGCTGGGAGTTGACGAGGTTGGGCAGGTCCATTCGCAGCGGCACAGAACATAGCATCGGCTTCTTAGGTCGCTGAGGATTCATCGGCCGTACGCCGGCGGAATCCCGCCATCTCGATGGCGCACGAGGGGTAACCGTTGAGGGCCGCTCACCGTCAAGTCGGATCACTTGTCCGTGCCCGGGGCCGAGAGTGGGTCGTCCTGCCCTCGGAAGACAGCGATGTGCTCATGCTTCGGCCGCTGAGCGGGAGCGAGGACGAGGTCTGTGGGATCTTCGCGCCGCTCGAAGGTCACGAGCTTGAGGCTGCCACGTTCCCCGATCCAGTACCGGCCGAGGCCGGGGACTTCATCGCAGGGAGTCTGCTCCGCGACGCCGCTCGCCTCACACTCCGCAGCAGCGCCGCGCCCCTCCGTTCCTTCGGCCGCATCTCTGTCCGGCCCCGCCCTTACCAGCTCGTGCCCCTCATCATGGCGCTTCGGCTTGACCCCGTTCGGATGCTCATCGCCGATGACGTAGGGATCGGTAAGACCATCGAGGCCTCTCTCATCGCTCGGGAGTTGCTCGACCGCGGTGAAGTGCAGCGTATCTGCGTGCTCTGCCCTCCCCACCTTTGCGACCAGTGGCAGCGAGAACTCGCCACGAAGTTCCAGATCCACGCCGCCGTCGTGCGCACCAACACCGTCGCCCGTCTGGAGCGCGATCTTCCGCGGTTGGACAGTAGCATCTACCGCCACTACCCCCACCTTGTCGTGAGCATCGACTTCATCAAGGGTGATCGCCGACGGGCCGAGTTTCTCACCCACTGCCCGGACCTCGTGGTCGTAGATGAAGTCCACGCCGCCGCCCAGCCCGGAGGCATCGCCAGTGGCAGCCAGCAGCAGCGCCACGAGCTGGTGCATCGCGTCGCCGCCGATGCCAATCGTCACCTCATCCTGCTCACGGCCACGCCCCACAGCGGTCTGGAGGAGAGCTTCAGTTCCCTCCTGGGCCTGCTTCACCCGGAATACGAGAAGTGGCCGGTGGGCGCTCTCTCCGAGCCGCAGCGGCGCGACCTGGCCAAGCACTTCGTCCAGCGCCTCCGGGCCGATGTGCGGAAGTGGCTCGGGCCCGAGACGACGTTCCCGGATCGCGAGCCCAAGGACGTCCCCTACGCGCTGAGTAAGCAGTACGAAGACCTGTTCCAGGATATCCTCGCCTTCACGCGCGAGACAGTCTACCACGAGGGCCTCTCCGAACGTCGCCAGCGGGTGCGCTACTGGGCGGCGCTGAGCCTCCTGCGCTGCGTGATGTCCAGCCCCGCCGCCGGCGCGGTGGCCCTTCGTTCCGCGGCCGATCGTTCCAGGCTAGCGAGCGGTGATACTGAGGAGGTTGAAGACGAAGTCCGCCAGTGGGAGATAATGGATCCCATCCGCGAGGAAGGGGCCAACGACACCGTCCCTGACACGGCTGTGACTGCCGGCGAGCGTGACCTCGGCGACTCGGAACGGCGTCGCCTCCAGGCCTTCGCGCGGAAGGCGGAGGCACTCGCCAAGGGTGACGGTGACCAGAAGATCGAGAAGGCCGCGGAGATCGTAGGAGGGTTGCTCAAGAAGGGCCATCGTCCCATCATCTACTGCCGCTTCATCGAGACCGCGAAGTACGTTGCCGACCAGCTCCAGAAGCGTCTCCAGGGCCAGTACAAGGACCTCCGCACCCTCGCCGTCACCAGTGAGACTGGAGGCGACGAGGAGCGCGAGGCTCGCATTGACGAACTCGCTGAGTCCTCCCGCCGGGTGCTCGTGGCGACCGACTGCATGAGCGAAGGCGTGAACCTCCAGGACCACTTCGACGCCATCGTCCACTACGACTTGCCATGGAATCCGAACCGGCTGGAGCAGCGAGAGGGCCGCGTGGACCGCTTTGGCCAGCAGAAAGAGGAAGTGCCCGCGATCCTCCTCTACGGCACAGACAACCCAATCGACATGATCGTGCTCCAGGTGCTCATCCGCAAAGCTCGCGAGATCTTCCGTACCACCGGTGTGCGCGTGCCCGTTCCAGTCGAGAGTGAGAGTGTAATGCAGTCTCTCACCGAAGCTCTGTTCAAACGCCGCTCCCGCCAACAGGCTACCTTGCCGCTGGAGATCGAGGACCTTCAGCGAGACGCCCACATGGAGCAATTCCACCCGAGTTGGGATCGCGCGGCCGAGCTGGAGAAGGAGAGCCGCACCCGCTTCGCTCAGCACGCCATCCGGCCCAGCGAAGTCGCCAAGGAATTGGAACTCACCGACCTCGCGGTCGGCGATCCTGAGGCTGTTCGCTCCTTCTTCCTGAACGCGGCCCAGCGTCTCGGTATCGGTGTCCAGGCACGGGATGGCTACTGCGTCGTCACTCCCGAGAGCCTGGGGGAGGATCTGCGTTCTCACCTGGGATGGAGGAAGCCGAAGCGCGTTGCCTTCGACAGTCCGCTGCCGAAAGTAGCCGAAGACGCGGACATTCTCGACCGCAACCACCCGCTCATCACCAGCCTGAGTGATCGGATCCTGAGCGAAGCCTTCGCCCACAACGCACGGACCGATCGGCCCTTCGCCCGGTGTGGCGCGGCCTTCTCCCGCGATGTCTCCCGGCGCACCGCCATCCTCTTGCTCCGCCTGCGCTACCGCATGCGCACGCGGCAGGAGAACGACCTGTTCGCAGAGGAAGTGGTGGTCGCGGGCTTCTGTGGATCAGGGGACGAGCTCGAATGGCTGGCCACCAGCAGCGAGGAAGTGCTGTCGCTCCTGAAGTCCCAGCCCTCCGGCCCCATCTCCCCCCAGGAACGAGTCGAGCAGGTCCAGTGGGCGCTGGACACGCTTGCCGCTTCGGCACAGGACATGAAGCGGCTCCGCGATGATCGCGCCGCCGAGGTCGAGGCCTCCTACAACCGCATCCGGCAGGATCTCCAGGCGAAGAAGGTAGCCGTCTCTGCCTACGAGCCCGATGTGCTCGGCGTGTACGTGCTGATACCCGGAGGGCGACGATGAGCACCTACGTCGCCATCCGCTCTGAAGGCGGACTCATCCCGCCAGATACGCTGGACAAGATCGCACAGGAGGCGCTGCCCGGACAGAAGGGAAGTGACTTCGGCCTCGCCGGCACGCGGCGGCTAAGCGATGAGATCGCCCGGGCCTGGAGCGATGCGCTCGAATTCTGGAACGTCTTCAGGCGACGGCAAGAGGATCTCCCGGAGTCCGATCTTGGCACCACGCTCACCCGCCGCTGGATATCGCACCTCCTCGACGAGATCCTCGGCTACCAACTCGACCTGCTCCGCACGGCCCCGCAGATTGAGGGAAAGACCTATCCCATCTCCCATCGCGCCAACGCCACGGAGGAGGCCCCGCCGGTTCACATCGCGGGCTTCCGCCAGAACCTCGACCGCCGGCCCGAGAGCGGGCGTCCCCGGCTCAGTCCCCAGGCCCTCGTCCAGGAGTACCTGAACCGCACCGAGCAGCACCTGTGGGGGATCATCACCAACGGTGTGCAGCTTCGCCTCCTGCGGGACAGCACGCGCAGTAGCCGGCCCACCTACCTGGAGTTCGACCTCCAGGGGATCCTCGACGGGCAGCGCTTCAACGAGTTCGCTCTGCTGTTTCGTCTCTGCCATCGCACCCGTCTCCCGAAGACGGCCGCCGATGCGGCCTCCTGTCTCTTGGAGCAGTACTACCAGGCCTCTATCGAGGAAGGGGCGCGGGTCCGCGACCACCTCCGAGACGGGGTAGAGAAGGCGTTGCTTATCATCGGCACCGGGTTGCTCCGGCACCCCGACAACACGGCCCTGCGGGAGGCCGTCCAGTCCGGCCGCCTCACCCCCTACGCCTACTACCAGCAGATGCTCCGCCTCATCTACCGGCTGCTCTTCCTCATGGTGGCCGAGGAGCGACGGCTGATTCTTGCCCAGGGGCCACCTACCGAGCGGGCGCAGCGTATCTACGACCAACACTACAGCCTCCGCCGCCTGCGAGACCGGGCCGAACTGCCCTGGGAACAGAGTCAGCATGGCGACCTGTGGGTCGGCCTGCATCGCACCTTCGGTCTCTTCTCCGCTGACGAGAACACTCTCGGCATCCCGCCTCTCAATGGCGACCTGTTCGGCCCGGAGGCGATTCCGAACCTGGAGGGCACGAGCCTCTACAACCGTGTTCTTCTGGACGCGGTGCGTCATGTCAGCCTGTTCAGGGTGCGGGGTCTTCCGCAGCGGGTGAACTACGCCGGCCTCGACGTCGAGGAACTGGGATCTGTCTACGAGAGCCTACTGGACTTCCAGCCCGTCATCCGACAGGTGGAAGAGGCCCCTGAGTTCGACCTGACCACCGGCATGGAGCGCAAGTCCACCGGCTCCTACTACACCCACCCGGATCTAGTGGGGGAACTCATCAAGAGCGCGCTCGTGCCGGTGATGGAGGAGCGGCTATCGGAGGCGGGGACCTCGAAGGAGAAGGAGCGGGTTCTGCTCAGCCTCACCGTGTGCGACCCGGCCAGTGGCTCCGGCCACTTCCTCCTCGCTGCCGCCCGGCGTATCGGCCGGGAGTTGGCCCGGGTGAGGACAGGCGAAGAGGAGCCGACCCCGGAGGAGTTCCGCCAGGCCGTCCGCGACGTCATCCGCCACTGCATCTATGGCGTGGACCTGAATCCCCTGGCCGTGGACCTGTGCAAGCTCGCCCTCTGGATCGAGGGTCACAACGTCGGTCTGCCGCTCACCTTCCTCGACCACCGCATCAAGTGCGGGAACTCGCTGATCGGGATCTTCCGAGAGCGCCCGGCGGAAGTGCCGGATGCGGCCTTTACCGCGATCACTGGTGACGACAAGAAGGTAGCCACGGCCTTTCGGAAGCGGAACCGCGAGGAGCGGAAGCCGGGCGTGATCGCGCAACTCGGCCTGCTGGAGGAGGAGGTCGTTGACGCCGATGAGGTCAACGCCTATGCCCGGGTAGCCTTGCTCCCCGAGGATCGCCCGGTAGATGTGCACGCCAAGAAGGCGGAGTACCTCGCCTGGTATGAGTCCGAGCCGCACCGGCGCCGCAAGCTGGAGGCCGACATCTGGTGCGCCTCCTTCTTCTGGCCGCTGGATGAGATCACCGATTGGCTGCCAACCAATAGGGGCTACCTGATGGCGCTCTCGAAGCCAAGCTCTGTGCCGAAGGCGGCACGGGCGAAGATCGAGGAACTGGCGCAACGCCACCGGTTCTTCCACTGGTGCCTGGAGTTCCCCGATGTCTTTACCAGGGGAGGCTTCGATGCGGTGTTGGGCAACCCGCCGTGGGAGACTTGGCAGCCCG
>CAZUGW010000179.1:4488-6859 GCA_964620055.1 uncultured bacterium | reverse complement strand
CTTGACGGGGGCGAACAGCGGCGTAGGGCTTCGGTTCATGTCTGCACAGAATCTCTTCCTCGATGAAGTCGATGCCTATCCCTACGATGTCGACGGCGAAGGCCCGCCGATCTCCGTCGTAGAGAAGCGTGCGCTGACATATGCCCGGCATAAGATATATATTTGCTCGACGCCGGTCCTCAAGGAGACGAGCGTCATTGAGCCAGAATATGACGCGAGCGATCAGCGGCACTTCTATGTGCCCTGTCCCCATTGTGGAGTCGAACAATACCTCAAATGGGCGAATCTGAAATGGCCGAAGGAGCAGCCCGCCATGGCCCAGTATGAGTGCGAGGCGTGCCTGACGGCCATCCCGGAGCATCATAAAACCGCCATGCTTGGCGCGGGGCGGTGGATCGCGACCCATCCAGAGCGCTCGACCGCAGGCTTTCATCTGAATGCGCTCTACGCCCCCTACGGCTGGGTCAATTCCTGGGCCAACCTGGCCACTGAATGGGTCAAGATTATCCATAAGCGCGATCTCCGGCAACAACAAACATTCACGAATACCAATCTGGCCGAGACGTGGGAAGACAGCGGAGAAAAACTCGACGTCGTGGGATTAGCCGGTCGATGCGAAGTCTATCCGGCACCATGTCCGGATGGCGTCATTGTCCTCACGGGCGCGGCAGACGTGCAGGATGATCGGATTGAAGTCGAATGTATTGGCTGGGGGATCGGAGAGGAATCCTGGTCGATTGATTATCAACGGTTCTACGGCTCACCCAGTCAGCCAATGGTCTGGGAGCAACTGGACATGTGGAGGAAACGGACCTGGACGCACGAGTGCGGTGTGGCCATGAAATTGATTCAGCTGGCGATTGATACTGGAGGCCACCATGCGAAAGAGGCCTATGCATTCGTGAAACGTCGGCAGCGCGAGCGGGTCTGTGCTATCAAGGGCAGCAATCAGGCGGGGCATCCACTGGTCGGTCGACCATCGAAAAACAATCTGGGACGCATCAATTTGTTTTCCGTCGGGACCGATACGGCGAAAGATACGATCTTCGCCCGCCTGAAACTGGACACGTTTGGACCGGGCTACTGCCATCATCCGGTCGGAGAGCAATACGACGACGAATATTTCGCACAGATCACGAGTGAGGAGAAGCGCAAGAAATACGACAAGGGCATCTTGCAGGGCACGTACTACAAGAAAATTCGCGCCAGGAACGAAGCGCTCGATTTGAAAGTCTACAATCTGGCCGCGCTGGCCATTCTCAATCCTAACATGGACTCCCTTGCGACGGGACTGGAGAAGCAATCAGCCGCGCTCATGCATGAGCAGACTGAGGCGGTTGACGTCGACGGTCAGGCCGAATCCGATCGCCTCGCCGCAGATCACCGCAGCAAACGGCCGCACCCGCGTAGGCCACGAGGGTTCGTGACAGGATGGCGATGAAACTCCCCGAAGGCTGGCAGTTCCTGTTTTCACGAAACGGCAGTATATTGGCCTATCGAATGAAATATTTGGAAGGGAGCAAGGGAACTATCATTGATTTTACTATCGAGCCCAGGCTATGCGGATTTGCGATGGGCTGCGTGAAGGATGACGACTCGACGATCACCTGGGATGCGGGAGCGATGGAAAGGGACACGCGATGAGCGAACTACCCAACACCCCACCCAATCCCTTTGCCACCATTACGCCGCGGCAACTGGGAACGGTGAAGGAACCCCCCATGAATCCGAACGATGTTGAAGATGTGGAGGTGGAAAAATTAGCGCTCAGTCCTGGCGAAATCGTGGTGTTCACTCCCCCGCCAGTCTACGAAGTCTCCGTTAAGCGATTGCACTTCCAACATGACGGGAGCGCGATAGGTGAACAGGTCTATTTGCAGCGCGTCGAGAATCTTTGCGTTGAGAGCATTGTCGCACTCGTCAATCAAACAATTGGAACAAAACTTCAGGAGGGCTAACCCTGGCATGAGAAGCAAGCGACCATTGCTCAAGGTCAGAGGCATGAACCCCACTAAGCTGTTAGCGCGGTTGCGTGAATGGGAAGAGAAGAGGAAGCGGATCTATCTGTTCGTCGGAGATGTTGCCAGGCATTTCAAAGTTCATCACAATACGGTTTATGCTTGGTTAGAGAACGGAACCATATTCCCGAATGCCATCAAAACAAAAGACGGCTGGAAAATACCCCTTGAGGATGTTCAGGCACTCAAGGATTCATCGAAAATGAAGAGATTGACACGGGAAGAGGTGAGACCGCCGAAGCCCATGGACAAATCCGATGCCGCGCATTCGATGCCAATTAAGCGATTCCATACCTCTCCTTGCATTTATTTTCTTCTGAACCAAGAGCGTGAGGTTCTCTATGTAGGGCAAA
>CAZUGW010000179.1:0-4478 GCA_964620055.1 uncultured bacterium | reverse complement strand
TTGGGAGCCATATTCGGACTATTCCAGGCATCTGTAGCGTGCGGATTCATCGGTGTTCGCAGCAGAAATTAAATGATTTGGAGCAGCATTTTATAGTAAAATACCAGCCGCCCTATAACGCCGTGACGACACGCGGAGAAAGGCTTGCCGGTGAATATACAAGCTATGTTGAAGGGTGAGAATATGTCGGTGCGAGAGCTGGCCGGCTGTATGAATGTCCATAGAAATAGGGTCTACGCACTGCTTGAAGAGGGGGTCGTTTTCCCCCATCCCTTCAAGATCGTAAAACAGTGAAGGATTCCCACATCTGATGTGCGCAAACTGGCTTTAGGCTGGGTGCGTGGACATTCCAATAATTAAAACTCGCCTCACAAATCGTTTCACAGTTTGCCCACCGTTTCACAGTTTGCCAATTTCTATTCTAGCCAGACTCGCGTATTGCTGCACTCCATGAGTGCGGCGATCCCTTCGACGGAACCCACGAGCGCAGTCGCAGGCGATACGATCAGTTGGACGAAATCACTCAGCGACTATCCCGCGTCCGCAGGCTGGGCTCTCACCTACGCCTTCCGCCTCCAGCAAGGCGCGGGGGCATTAAATAAAACTGCCACGCCTTCAGGATCTGATTTTTCCACCACGATTACCGCAGCCGAATCCGCCTTGATGACCGCAGGTATTTGGCTGTGGTCGTCCTACGTCACCAAGACGACGGAACGCTATCACGTTGGCAAGGGCACGCTCATCGTCTCGCCGAATCTCGCCGCGATTGATTACAGCATCGACCTCCGCAGCTCCGCAAAAAAGGCGCTCGATAACGCGCTGGCCATGTGGGAAGCGGTGAAGCTCGGGCAGACCGTGATGCTCAATGGGCGCACCTATACCCAACACAACTTGAAAGACCTGATCGCCTTCGTGAACCAGTGCAAGGCGGACTATGCGCACGAAGTACAAGCAGAGAAGTTTGAAACGACCGGGATCAATACCCGGCGCATCGGCGTGAGGCTCACCCGTGTTTGATTTTGGATTGCGACAAGTCCTGAAGACCGTGCGCGCCGTCTGGCAACACGTCAGGCTCTCGACGACGAGTCTCCCCGTTCAGCGCCGGCAGCAACGTATGTACGCCATGGCGAAGGCGTCACGGCTGACGGTGGGCTGGGGCACGTCAGTATCGAGTGAAGACACCGAACTGTCCAGCAGCCTGCGCACGGCCCGCGCGCGCTCTCGGCAATTGGTGCGCGATGCAGCGTATGCGACACGGGCCAAGGTGATTGTGCAAAACAACATCGTCGGCCAGGGCATTGGCATGCAAGCGCAGGTGATGAACTCACGCGGGGAATTGAATAACCGCATCAACGACGATATCGAAACCGCCTGGGAGACGTGGTGTGAAAAGCAATCCTGTCATACCGGGGCCTCACTGCATTTCGCCGATTATGAACGCGCCGTGATCGGCCAGGTGTTCGAAGCGGGTGAGCTGTTCACACGGAAACACTTTCGCAAGTTTGGTGCGTCGTCGATTCCCTTTGCGCTGGAGTTGGTCGAGGCGGAGCGCATCGCCGATGATACGAAGCCGGGCCCGGCTGATGCGAACAATGGCGTGCGCTTGGGCGTGGAAGTGGATCGCTTTGGGGCGCCGATCGCCTACCTGATTCGGACACTGCATCCCGGTGAACTGCGCTTGACGCCGGAGCAACCCGACAAGATCGAACGCATTCCCGCTGAACAAATTATTCATAACCGGATCATTGATCGCTGGCCGCAGACCCGTGGCATTCCCTGGATGCACGCGGCGGCTCGCAAGCTGAACGATATGGACGGGCTCACGGAAGCCGAGATCACGGCGGCGCGTGCGGCGGCCTGCTATATGGGGTTTATTGAATCGCCGGAAGGCGAATCCGAATTTGCCACGACACAGGAAGACGGCTCGAAGCAACTGGAGTTAGAGCCCGCCGTCGTGGAACGTCTTGATCCTGGCGAGAAGTTTACCTACGCCGCGCCCAATCGTCCGAACAGCCAGCTCGATCCGTTCATGCGGATGATGTTGCGCGAAGTGGCCGCCGGGACCGGCAGCAGCTACGAAAGCCTCTCTCGCGATTACTGCGTGGCTCCTGAGACACGCATCTTAGGCGCGGACATGCAATGGATGCGAGCGGATGCGTTAATCGAAGGGACAGAAATCCTCGCATTCGATGAGGAGATCCCAGGCGGAATGGGACAGCGTCGGAAGTGGCGCAAGGCGTCGATCGTGCGCACAGGCCGACGGAATCTGAATCGACGACGGATCGTAACCAAGGACGCGACGGTCACGGTGAGTGATGAGCATTTATTCCTCTGCACCGTGCGATCTCCATCCGGCGCACCGCGCGGACATGGGATTCAGGCAAGGTCTGAGAGCCCAGGCGAACCTGGCAATGGGCAGCGCTGGGTCCGCGCCGATCGGCTGCAACCTGGAGATCAGATCGTGTTTCTCTGCGCGCCGTGGGAGACGGGCAAGACGCATCTGCACGGATACCTCAAGGGAATCGCCGATGGTGAGGGATGGTTGGACAAAGGACAGGTCTGCATCGGGCAAAATCCAGGGATCGTGCTCGATGAAATCGTCCAGGCCCTGATGGCGCTCGGGTTCGATGCGGATCGCGGCGCACAGAGCGCCAAAACACGCACCGTGCGGTTGTCCATCACGGGAATGGGTCAATGCCTCAGATTTCTGGGGGAAGTACGGCCTGCTCGACTGCTCCAGAAGGTCGAGAGCCTCTATGACGGTCGCGCGCTGTGCGGCGGGACAAAAAAGACCGGCAAGTCCAAGCAACCGACCGCGACAGCCGTGCTCGCGATAGACGATATTGGCGTGGGCCCGGTAGTGACCATCGAGACGAGCACCAGAACATTGGTCACCGAGGGATGCTGCTCGCATAATTCGCAGAGCAATTACTCCTCCTCGCGGCTCGCCTTGATCGATGATCGCGACCTGTGGCGCACCTTGCAGCGCTGGTTCATTCGTGACTTTCGGATGCCCATCCACAAGCAGTGGTTACAACAAGCGATCCTCTCCGGGGCCATTCCCAGCATCAACCTGCAGGAGTACGGCGCGAATCCTGCGAAATTTGAAGCGGTGCGCTTCAAGCCGCGTGGCTGGAGTTGGATCGATCCGACGAAGGAAGTGGAAGCCTATACCGCCGCGATCCTCGCCGGCTTTACGACCGTAGGCCGCGTGATTGATCTCACAGGCGACGGCTCGGATCTCGAAGATATTTTGAAAGAGCGCACGCGGGAACTCGAAATGATGAAAGAGGCAGGCTTGCTCTTTAGCACCGATCCGTCAGTGGTTGAAATTCCAGCACTGACCAAACCGGCGAAGGCCGAACCAGATCCCAATGCCGACGATGAGCCTGGCAATACCGCCGTGAGTACGGCTGAAAAAATGTTGCGCAGCGCAGGGAGGAACCATGCCTGAAGAAGTCGTGAAACAAAAAGGTCTGTTCCATCGATTCATCAGCGGGGGCATGTTCGACGTCAAGAAGATCGAAGGCCAAAAGCGGAGCACGTTGAGTTTTCCGGCGTCATCGGAAGCACCCGTAGACCGCTGGTACGGCACCGAAGTGTTGTCGCACGACAAGGGCGCGGTGCGATTGGATCGGGCGAACGGCGGGGCCATGCCGCTCTTGTTCAATCATAACACCGACGACCCGATTGGGATGATTACGGGGGCGAGCCTGAAGAATGGGCGCCTGATGGTGGACTCCTCATTGTTCGAGACGGCCCGAGCGTCAGAAGTGCTGACCATGATCGATGGCGGATTGCATAACGTTTCGATTGGCTATCGCATCCATGTGGTCGAAGAGGAAACGAAAACAGAGACGTACACCGTAACGGATTGGGAGCCCTACGAGGTGTCGATTGTCACGGTAC
This sequence comes from uncultured bacterium, assembly GCA_964620055.1. Lineage (GTDB taxonomy): Bacteria > Armatimonadota > Hebobacteria > Hebobacterales > Hebobacteraceae > CAZUGW01. The sequence continues at coordinate 569 of CAZUGW010000179.1, read as the reverse complement.
CAGCCGATGCGACGGTGGGCGTAGGCCGAAATGATAGTGAATACGAGGTGCGGATGATTGGAGCGAGCATCACGGCGGACAAACACGCCACAACCAGGGAGTCTACGATGGCTGAAATTAAAGAGATCGAGTCAGTCACGAAGGAAGTGAAAGTCAGCGGTGTGGAAGCCGAGAAGGAACGGCGTCAAGCCTGCCTGAACCTCGGCACGTCGAATCGCATTGATCCCAGAGTCGTGGATCGCTGGATTGCTGAGGGGACGCCGCTCACACAGGTCGCGAGCGAAATCCTCGATGTGATGGAAGAGCGCGGGAAGCAGAAGCCCTTGGAGGCCGCACGGCTGGGGCTGTCCACTAGCGAATCGAAGCGCTATAGCCTGTTCAATGCGATTCGCTACCTGAAATTCCGCACCCCGGAATTGCGGGAGAAGGCGGCCTTTGAACTGGAATGCTCCCAGGCGGTGGCCAAGCGATTGGATCGCGGCATGACCTCGAATCTGCTGGTGCCTTCTGAGGTCCTTGAGCGTCCCTTGAGCGTTGAAGCCGTCACGCGCGCCATGGCCACACAGCCT
>CAZUGW010000178.1:6516-6892 GCA_964620055.1 uncultured bacterium | reverse complement strand
AGAGCGCGAGTCATTCGCGCGTGCGCGAGGTATAACGTATGTGCTTCGCGACCAGATGTTCGACCAGTTGTACCTGCCGGCAGGGGAGGAGGGCTTCGAGGCGACTCGCTCCTCCTGGCTGGAGCCCGTGTTCGCGCAGGGCACGGTCGCGATCTACCACGTGAAGGAACGCTGAGGCACGATGGGCGGTACGGACAAGAGGGCACGCGCGTTGCTGCTGGCGGCCGCGCTCGCGGCGGCGGGATTCGCGTGCTACCTGCTCGCGGGCCTGCCGCTGGGGATCCCGGGCGAGTGGGTGTGGCGGCGCAACTTCGTTCCCGAACCTGCTGGCGTCGGCGCTCGCGGCCGCGCTGCTCATCGCGGGGGCCTGGCGACT
>CAZUGW010000178.1:3311-6506 GCA_964620055.1 uncultured bacterium | reverse complement strand
TGGGCGACGATGACGACGAAGGAGCGCGAGCCGTGGCTGTTCCTGCTCGTCGTGTTGATCTTCGTGCTCCAGGTCGCGCTGATCAACGCAGTGGGCGAGCCGTGGATCTCGCCGGGCAGTATCATCATCAGCCCCAACGCGACTACGTATTTCGCGCTCTCGATGGATATCAAGAATGTGCACTCGTGGGTCGCGAACTACCACTACTCCATGGCCGCGTTGCCCTATCACGCGCGCACCCATCCGCCGGGGATCACGCTGTTCTTCTATGGGGTGCGGAAGCTGATGGCGGCGCTAGTGCCGGAGGATATGCTGCCGTTCTCGACGTGGGCGCAGGGGTATCGGGTGTTTGGCCTCGGCCCCAGCTCGGCCGATGCGGCGGCGGCGGTGGCGAGCGCGTTGCTGATCGCGCTCCTCGGCGCGATGAGCGTCGTGCCGATCTACCTGCTGTGCAAGGAGCTGATCCCTGACCGGGCGGCGCTGCTGGCGGCGGCGCTGGCGGGGACGCTTCCGGCCTTGTTGTTGTTGAGCGCGTCACCCGATCTGATCGTGCTGACACTCACCGCGACGACGCTGTGGTTGAGCTATGTGGCGTGGAAATATGCACGTCCTTTACCTGCTTTTCTCGCCGGACTGGTCTTCGCGCTGAGCGCGTTTCTGAGTCTCGGGGTGATCGCGGTGGGTCTATGGCTGGTACTGCTGGCCATCGTCGGCGCGGCCCGGAGACCGGACCGCATGGCCGTGGCGGGCATGTTCGTGCGGCTGGCCTTCACGGGTCTCGCGGGGTTCGCGCTCTTCTATGTGGTGCTGTACCTCGCGCTGGGCTACCATCCGATCGCGGTGGCGCGGCAGGCCTTATTCGCGCATCACGGTGTAACCGTGGCGGAGCAGGCGCGGACGTACTGGAAGTGGGTGCTGATGAACCCGATGGAGTGCGCCGTGTTCGCGGGATTGCCCCTGGTGATCGCGGCCTTCTGGGCGATCCAGGACTTGCGGCGCGATCCGGAGATGCGGTGCCTGAACACGTTTCTCATCGCGACGGCACTCGCGTTCATCTTGCTCGATCTCTCCGGGACGGTGCGGGGGGAGGTGGGCCGCATCTGGCTGTTCCTGATGTGGCCCTTGGCGATGGCGGCCGCGCCGGCGCTGACCCGGCCGAACCGCAATGGCGTGTTTATGGCTATCGTTTTATTGCAGGTCTTACAGGCGCTGCTGATGCGCGCGCATATCACGCTGTACAGTGTGCTCTGACCGATGAGACTGCGCGCTTCTTGGCCCCAACTCGTGATCGTCGCGGCGGCCTGCGCGTTCTGCTGGCCGGTGTTCACGGGGCGGATCATGAGCCCGGCAGATATGCTGCTGCTGTGGCTGCCGTGGAAGCATGCGCTCGCGTCGCAGTTCCCCGGCTTTCGACAGCCGTACAACCCGATGTTCGACCCGATTCAGCAGTATCTACCGTGGCGCATTTACGCAACGGAATCGCTGCGCGCGGGGCTGGTGCCGTTGTGGAATCCGTACCAATTCATGGGGACGCCGTTTCTCGCCAATCTGCAATCCACGCTGCTGTATCCGCCGAACGTGCCGTTTCTTATCACCGGCGCGGCGCATGGGTTCGGCGTGTCGGCGATCCTGCATCTGAGCATCGGCGGCCTGCTCATGTTCGCGTTCCTGCGCGCGCTCGACTTGCGCCCCGCGGCGGCGCTGCTGGGGGCGCTGGTGTTCATGTTCAACGGGTTCACGGTGACCTGGCTCACGTACCCGACGCTCTCGCTGTGGACGCTGATGTGGTTGCCGGGAATCCTGCTGACTTACGAGCGCGCCAGCCGATCTCGGTCTGGCCGGCGTTGTGTGCGCTGCTATTGGGGGCGCAGTTCCTCGGGGGGCACTTGCAGATCTCTGCGTACCTGGTGATGGCGCTCGGGATCTATGCAATCGTGCGCGCCATCTCGCAGCGACGGCCGGGGCTGGTCGCGCTGGCGGTTGTGTCCGTCGCGATAGGGGTCGCGCTGGCGGCGGGGCAGATACTGCCGACGCTGGAGTTGGCGCAGAATACGGGGCGCGTCTCGCACGGCCTGGCGGGCGCGGTGAAGACGGCGTTCCCGATCACGCATCTCGTGCTCTATCTCATGCCCAACTTCTTCGGCAACCCGGTGGACTACAACTACTGGGGCTTCTTCAAGGATCCGTCGGCGTTCAACTTCTTCGAGACCGCGTGCTATGTCGGAATCCTGCCGCTGATGTTGGCGGTGTGGTCGCTGCGGCGGTGGCGGGAGGCGACGTTCTGGTGCTTCGCCGCACTGGTGCTGTTCGCGGTGCTGGCCGCGATAGGGTCTCCAGTCTACTATCTGCTGTACTATGCGGCTCCCGGGTTCAAGGAACTGGCCGGGCTAGGCCGGGTGTTGTGCCTGGCCGCGTTCGGGTTGGCGGGATTGGCGGCGATGGGGCTGGATAGTTTGCTGGCGGAGGGGAAGGGAGCACGACTGGGCCGCGCGCCGGTCGTATTCTCCGCAGGCGCGGTCGCGGTCGTGCTGGTGGCATGGTTTGTGTTCGGCCCAGCGATGGCCGGGATGCCTGGCTTCGAGGCCTATCTGGCAAGGCAATTACTTGCGTTTCTTGCCTTGCTGGCGGCCGCGCTTGGAGTGATCCTGCTGCGCGGGCGGCTCTCGCCAACGCGCCTGGCGTGGGTCGCGATCATCCTGGTCATGGTGGACCTGTTCGGCTTCGGGATCAGGTTCAACCCCTTCGTGGACGCGAGGCTCGCCTTTCCTGAGACGGAGTCCATTCGGTGGTTGAAGGAGCATGTCGGGCATGACCGCGTGACCTCGCTGGCCTCCGGCCCCGGCAAGCTCGACTGGTTTCCGCACAACGCGGCGATGGTGTATGGTCTGCGCGATATCCATGGGTCGGATTCGCTGCGGGTGAAGAGTTCGTTCGACCTGGTATCGCCGCCGAACGGAGACCAGTCGCAGTATCCCGAGCCGGATTCGCCGCTGATGGATGAACTGGGCGTGCGGTACGTGATGACGGACCGGGAGCTGTCGGGGAAGTGGAAGCTGGTCTATAATGGGGAGACGAGGGTCTACGAAAATGCGCAGGCAAGGCCGCGCGCGCGGCTTCTTCTATTGGCCAATGAGGGCGAGTATCTTGGCGGGCGTAGGCACGCCCGCCCTACAGATGGGCGACCCGACGGGTCGC
>CAZUGW010000178.1:1436-3275 GCA_964620055.1 uncultured bacterium | reverse complement strand
GAGGGACGCTCTGTCCTTGCAGGTGACCGGAGTTGAGAGCGGCGCAATGCTCACGCTGACGGATTCGTACTTCCCAGGTTGGCGTGCGTCGGTGGACGGGAAACCTATACCTGTCAGCGCCACGGAGCAGGGGTTAAGATATGTGGAGGTCCGGGCCGGCGACCACACCGTCGAGTTCCGGTATGAGCCCGCCACCTACCGTGTCGGCCTCTTCGTCTCGCTGCTCGCTCTGGCCGGGCTGCTCGGCTTTGGGGCGGCGTGCTCTGTCTTCAGCCGGTCCAGGGCGGCGACAACGGCCTTGTGATCGTAGACGGTGAGCAGTGGCGCATCGCCCATGACCACCGCGTGAACGGGCTCGTCCTTGCCGTTCACCAGTTCCCAGCAGAGATCGGTGAAGTCGCTCTCCATCCACTGAAACATCACGTAGTCCACCTGCGCGGCCTCACTCTCGGCACCGGTGAAGCGAACATCGTCACGTAAGTTACCTGCTTTCTGCTGGAACTCCAGGAGGTAGATGACGCCCTTGGGGATCACCAGCACTCGCGGGTGCGGCGTGGGAATCGTATTGAAGAAACCCGCGCCCTCCTGGAACACTTGCCCCCAGTAGATGGTCTCGAATCCCTTCGTTGTCGCGCCCCACGGCCCGCCGACGAGTTCGTTGTAGTAGGCGAGTTGGTAGGGGTGGAGGTTGACCGCCCCGCGTACGCCGGAGGTGAGTACGAGAATCGCGAGGCCGAAGGTGGCGAGCGCGGTAACGCGCGCGCCGTCGCGCCGGCCGGACATGGCACGAGCGACACGCTCCTGCGCCCACGCGAAGGCCCCGCCCGCGAGGGCGCAGAGGAAGGGGAAGGCGGGGAGGAAGAGGCGCTCGCCATTGTACTTGGGGCTGTTGGGCAGTGCGCTCGGCAGGATGGCGACCGCGAGGCCGAGCAGAAGTAGCGCCTTCCGCGGATCCACACCCCGCCGCGGCCAACAACGCGGGAGGCCCGCCAGCGCGCACAGCAACACCAGCGCGGGGGTGGTCACCGCGGTGATGACGAAGGGGTAGTGCCACGGCGCGCGCGGGTACAAATGCCCGCGGTACCAGACGTTGTAGGCGGCGTGGCGGAAGTGGAACGCGAGGTACTCCCGGAAGTGCGCCACCGGCGCGATCCACAGCCAGGGCCAGCTCAGGAAGAACATGGCCGGGCCGATCAGCAGCACGGTCGCGAGCTTGGGCCAGCGCGCGCGATACCAGATCAGGGCCCATGGAATCAGCAGGAAGGGGAGGAAGAAGGCGTTGACTTTGGACCCCAACGCGAGGCCGAAGGCAAGGCCGGCGAGGGCGGTCCAGTTCCACGAGTCGCGCTCCAGGGCGATCGCGGTCAAGGCTGCGGTGAGGAAGAGCCAGCAGGCGATAGGCATGTCGAGGGCGACGAAGTGGGAGTGGGCGAAGAACCGCGGCAACGTCGCCAGCGCGAGGGCCGAGAACAGCGCGCCAGCGCGTCCCCACACGGGGAGGAGGAACATGAAGAGCGCGCTGACGACGAGCGCGTACCACAGCGCGCTCGGCAGCCGGATGGCGGTTATCCCGCTGATGGTCCGGCCGAAGATCGCCTGCGAGATTCCTGAGGCGGTCTTCTGCAGAGGCGGGTGCTCGTGGTTGAAATGCCAGGCGGCGGTGATCTGATCGCGACCGAGCGCGGAGAAGTCGCCACGCGCGACGCGGCCCCACCATTCCGCGTAATGGATTCCGGCGGAGGCGTAGTGCGGCTCGTCATAGGTGGGGCCGTAGGCGTGGCAGGTGAAGGCCACGATCAGCAGCGCGACGACGAAGAGCGCGGCCGCGATCACCCAGTC
>CAZUGW010000178.1:0-1426 GCA_964620055.1 uncultured bacterium | reverse complement strand
GGCGCGACGCATGGTCAGCGAACCCGCCGCAGTTTCCACGGCAGGACGAGGGCCTCCGTGACGATGGAACCCGACATCTTCGACTTGCCCACTCGCCGCTCGGTGAAGCAGATGGGGACCTCGACCACCCTGCACCCCGCGGCCGCGGCGCGGTAGGCCATCTCGATCTGAAACCCGTACCCCTTGGTCTGGACCGCGTCGAAGTTGATCTTCTCTAGGGCGCTCCGCCGCCAGCAGCGGAAGCCCGCGGTCATGTCTCGCGCCGGCACACCCAGCACCGCGCCCACGTACATGTTCCCCCATCGGCTGAGGAGGCGGCGCTTGAGGCTCCAACCCTCCGTGCGCCCGCCCTTGACATAGCGCGAGCCAATAGCGAGGTCGGCCTCGGCGAGGGCGGCGAGCAAGCGTGGCACATCGTTGGGATCATGCGAGAAGTCCGCGTCCATCTGGCAGACGAAGTCCATGTCCTCGTGCTGCAAGGCCTCGCGGAACCCGGCGAGGTAGGCCGGGCCCAGGCCCTCCTTTTGCGCGCGGTGCAGCACGCTGGCCCGGGGCTCGCGCCGGGCCAGGGCGGCGGCCATCTGGCCGGTGCCGTCGGGGGAGTTATCGTCCACGACGAGCAGCCGCCATCCTCCCTCCAGGCCCAGCACCGCGTCGGAGAGGGCTGGGAAGATCTCTCGCTCGTCATAGGTGGGCACGACCACTACGGTCCGCGCCGGGTCAGGCGGCGGACGCACCTGTCCTGACAAAGCCCCGCTCCTTTGGTACAATACCGCGGCACGCCATGCGCATACTGATGGTTACCCCCAGTTTCTATCCGTCCGTCGGCGGCGTCGAGACCCACGTCCGGCGCGTCTCCGAGTGTCTCCGCGCCCGCGGGCACGAGGTGAGCGTGCTCACCCACTCCGACCACCCAGGTGACGAAACGCTGGGGGCCATCACCATCCACCGCCTGCCGCGCACGAATCCGTGGTCGGCCTGGCGCGCGGCAAGGCCCTACCTCGCGGCCTGCGATATTGTACACTGCCACGACGCGTATAGCTACCTGCATTTCTGCCTTCCGTCCTGGGTCCTGCCGCCGCGGCGGCCGACGTTCGTCACCTTTCACGGGTATGAGAGCTATCCCATTCCGGTGGAGGCGATTCGCCGCCGGAGGTTCGTGCGGCGACGGGTAGTCAACGCGCTGTGCGCGGGGGAGTTCATCTGTCGCCGCTACGGAACGCCGTGCTTCGGCATTACCTACGGGGGCGTGGATCCGCAGCCGGCGCCTCCGCATCCGGTCACTCCCACCGCGCTGTTTGTCGGCCGATTGGCGGAGGACACTTCGATCATGGTCTATCTCGACGCGCTGACCATTCTGCGTCGCGAACATGACCGCAATCTGCCATTGGTCGTGGTAGGAGACGGACTGTGACTTTTCTCCGCA
>CAZUGW010000177.1:3834-6939 GCA_964620055.1 uncultured bacterium | reverse complement strand
GAGGTGGCGGAGCAGCGCCGCCACGCGTTGATGACCCTGCAGCAGCAGGTCTCCCTGGCGCGCAACCAGCGCTGGGTGGGGAGAGAGATGGAGGTGCTGCTCGAGTCCACCTCCGGCGGACGCCTGACCGGGCGGAGCTTCCGCGACGCCCCGGAGATAGACGGCCTGGTGATTGTGAAGCCGGCCCCGCGCCGAGCCTCCCCCGGCCAGTTCCTGCGCGTCACCGTGACGGAGGCGCAGCCCTATGACCTCGTCGCGCGGGCGCGGTAGCTACTTCGCCGTCCGTTCCAGGTAGGCCACGTTGAAGAGATACCCCCCGCCATGGGTGGTCTCGTTCTCGTCGCGGTGCACTTTGCACCAGAACACGCCCTGCTTGTCGTCTCGCCCCACCTCGAGCGAGGCGATCTCCAGGGCTGGGTAGCGCTCCCGGAAGAACTTCAGCATGTGCATCGCATACAACTCGGCCTGGGCTCTGTCCACAGTTGAACCCTCCTGCCAACTTCATTCCGCGGAACGGAGGTTGAGTCCTGCCGGAGGCCCGGGAAAGCCCCACAGAACGGCAGCAGGATCGCAATCTCCCCTCACGGTTACCTACCTTACTCACTGTCCTCGCGGAGGCGATCTGAAGTGGGTAACCGTGAGCGGCCGATGCGGTTGACATGGGATAGGGGCTTTGCTAAACTCAGTCGGCTGCGGTGCGGGGTGGTGCAATTGGCAGCACGCCTGACTCTGGATCAGGAAGTTCTAGGTTCGAGTCCTAGCCCCGCAGCCAAGAGTAGACTGCGGCCCCGTCGTCTAGTGGACTAGGATGCATGGTTCTCAGCCATGAGATCGCGGGTTCGAATCCCGCCGGGGCTACCACGTTTCCTGCTCTTGTCTCACCTTAGCCCATGACCGGCTACCCCAAGGATGGTTCGCGCCCTCCTCCCCCTATGGCCCGGCCGCGCGGGAGGAGTCGCGCAATCCCCCACATGGAGGAGATGAGTCGGAGATGGCCTCTTCCAGCACCGTTGTGGCAGTGTCGCCGTCAAAGCCGGAGATCCGGCGCGTGGTCCGAGGCGCGTGCGTCGCCGCGGCGATGCTCGCCGGGCTGCTGTTGAGCCTGGCCTTCTGCGCCCGGACCGAGGGGACCACCAACGACGGCTTCGAGTACATGACGGGGGGCATGACCCTCTGGAGTGGCCACGGGTACCGGACGACGATGGGGCAGGACGACGTGATCTTCCCGCCGGGCTACCCGATCCTCATCGGCGCGCTGTGGCGAGTGCTCCACGATCCCATTCTCGCGGGCCGTCTCGTCTCCCTGGGCGCATCGCTGCTCGCGATCCTGCTCGTCTATCTCCTAACCTCCAAGGTATCGCCCGGGAGACCGGCGCTCATCGCGGCCTGGCTGTTCGCGTTACTGCCGGTGCGGGTGATGGCCTCGGGGATGGTGTGGAGCGAGAGCCTGTTCGTCGCGCTGGCCCTGGGCGGCGTGCTGGCCTGGATCGCGGCGGAGGAGCGGCCGCGGTGCGCGGTAGGGAGTGGCGCGCTCTTGGGTGCGGCCTATCTGACGCGCCCGGAGGGGCTGGTGATCCTCGCGGTCGGCGCGGTGGCGCGACTCGCGGGTGGGATCCGTCGCGCCGCGACCTGGCGGCAACTCGCCCTCCTCCTGGTAGGATTCACGATCGTCTCCTCGCCCTATCTGCTCTACCTCAGAACTCACACCGGCGCGTGGCGGCTGACCGGGAAGATGGAGGCGAATCTGGCGGTGGCGGAGGCGCGGGCGCGGGACGTCCCGTGGGAGGTGCTGTACACGCTCTCCCCTGATGACAAGACCGTGATCACGCCGACTCCAACCGGCGGTCTGCGCCAGTTGGCCGACCGCTATCTCTTGAACGTGCGACGAGAGACCAGCCTGCTGCTCGATACGTTCGTGCTCGGTCCGTACCTCCTGGCCTGCGCGGGTCTGGGCTTAGTAGCGACGCCGTGGACGCCTCGAGCGCGCCGGGCCTGGCCCCTGGTGCTGGCGCTCGCGGCCCCGCTCTTCGTCCTCCCAGCGTTCTTCGTGGAATCACGGATGTTGTTGGTGGCTCTGGCGCCGGCGCTCGTGCTGGCGGGGACGGCCTTCGCCCGCGCGGACGAGGCCCCCGCGCGCCAAGTCTTGCCGACTCGGCTGCTGTTGTCCTACGGCTTACTCGCCGTAGCCGTGCCCTTGCTGGTGAAAGGGAACGCCGACCTGCGTACCTACTACGAGCCGATCAACTACGAGCCGCTGATCGCGGCGGTGCAACGCGCGGCGAAGGCGCCGGGACCGATTGTGGGGAACAAGGGGCTCGCCTTCAAGACCGGGAGGCTGCACCTCACCACGCCGTATGAGCCGCTTACGCGCGTGTTGCACTACGCGCGCTATCATGGGGCGGCGTTCCTGGTGGTGACGACGCGCGATCACCCCGAGCTGGCAAGTTTGGCCATTGAGCCCATCACCACGGAGGATCTGCTGCCGGTGGGGCGCGTGGAGTACCGCGCCGCGGGCGAACCGGTGATCGAGCAGCTCTACCGCCTCCGCCCGGCTCAGTCCACCAGTCGCAAGATCCCGAAGGCGTAGTCCTCGAGCCACTGCATCTCGACCGGGGCGCCGTCCTCCGCGGGGCGATAGAGGGAGGCGGTGACCGCCAGCGCGGCCTCGCGGTGCGGCGAAAGCATAGTTAGCTCGGCCCAGGGCACGACCGCGCGGAGACGCAGCGAGTCTCCCTCACGCTCCACGCGCGCGGGGAGGTCCGTCGTCGTCGGACTCCCGCCTAGTTCCGCCCGCCCGGTACGCAAGATCAACTTTTCCTCGGACAGGTCATAGGACAGGTAGTGCGTGTCCGCGTACCCCTTCCACCAGTCCGGCATCCCGATCTCCACCATCTCCTCCGGCACGGCGAGGTGGATCCCGAGCAACTCCCCGGATTTCCGGCTCTCTAGTCCGGCGCTCTCCACCTCGGCCATGACGTACAGCGCGGCCGCGTCCCAGCGGAGGTGGATTTCACCGGAGAGATCGGTGGGACCGCCCCAGATCCGCCAGTGCATCTGCTCGGCCCGGTCGAACAGCAGGTGCTGTGGCACCTTGCGCTCTTTGCG
>CAZUGW010000177.1:0-3824 GCA_964620055.1 uncultured bacterium | reverse complement strand
CGGCCCGGTCGAAGCGCAGGGGCGAGCGCGATCTCCACTCCTCGGCCGGCCCGTCCCAGGAGGGGGCGGATTCCGCCGTCCGGCAGGGCACGACCGAGGCCGCGTCCACCATGCCGTCCGGCGGATGCTGGATGGCGGCCAGCACCGCGGGCCTCTCCTCCTTCAGCCGGGAGACCAGGTAGATCGCGAGTTCGATGAGGTGTTGCATCAACTCGCAATCGTACGGATCGGGCGTCTCCACGCGCCCGGTGGCCACGAACGCGGCGTGGTAGCACCCGCCGCCGCAGAAGTACCGCGCCCAGCAATCCCGACAGGAGGTCTTGCGCGTGACCACGAGGCCGTCCTGGTAGAGCGCGAGGGCCGCTGGGTCCGTACCCGTGAACACCGATCCCATCCGCAGCTCGGAAATCCCGATCATGCCCGGGCACGGGTAGATGCTGCCGTCGGTGTCCACGCAGGCCCAATCCTGACCCGCAGGGCAGCGGTGGAACACCCGCTGTTGAGTGGAGACGCGCACTAGGAAGCGCCCCAGGAAATCGCTGATATGCCAGAGGCGCTTGAGGTAATGCAGCAGCCGCGCGTCGTCGTCCACGGAAAGGAGGAACGTGACGAAATCCGTGAACCCCTGCTTCACGGCCGCGATGGTGTCCGCGCCGAGACCAAAGGGCGTCCCGCGAGGGACGCGCACCGGGCGGAGGATGACGGCGGAGAACCCGAGGTCGCACAAGTGGGTGAAGACGCCGGTCACGTCGGGGTTCTCCGCCGTGATCACGGCCTGCGCGATCAACCGGCGGCCCTGCTTGAGCAGGGCGAGCAGCGGAGGGACGATGGTATCGTAAGTCCCGCGCCCATCGGGGAAGACGCGCATCGCGTCGTGAATGTGACGCGGTCCGTCCAGGCTGATGGAGAAGACGTGCTGCTCCGGTCCCGACAGCAAGGCCCAGGCCTCGGCTTCGCCGGCCAGGCTGAGGTTGGAGCTGCCGACCGCGTGGGAGATGTGCTTACCCGTCTCGGCCCGCAGCCGCTCGGCCTGCACGCGGACGCGCTGGTAGGCGTCTATCCGCAACAAGGCCTCGCCCGTCACGCCGGTGGTAAGGTGCACGTAAGGGGCCTCGCGCCCGAAGTCCTTCACCGCCCATTCGCAGGCCGCATCGAGCACGTCGCCCGGCATGTCGAGCGGCGCGTCGCGACTTCCCGCCTCGTGATCGGAATAGCAGTATCGGCACCGCATGGTGCAGCGGTGCGTGACGCTCAACTCCACCGCCTTCGACCAGGGCTTGACGTGCGGCGCGGGGAGCCTGGGGTCGGGACGGAACAAGCCCTGCGCGCGCAGCGGCGCCAGAGTGCCGGTCACCCGGAAAGCTGAAGAGGTGGGAACGTCCAGAGCGAACGTGAGTCCGCCGATAGTGAGGTGGTGGGCGGCGTCTTTTCTTCGCGCGCGCAACAGTTTCATCGGCTCTGCCCTCCCACTCTCTGCGCGCGCCGGCCCGGAGGTTGTGCTCGCGTCATCACCTGCCGGCCCATAAGCAGCGTCGTCATGAGTTCCGACAGCGCGGCGTCAATCGCCGGCCAGGCCATGTCCTTGAGCAGCGCGAGGCTGCGGGGCCGTCCCGCCAGCCCGCGGTCAATCGGCGCGACGAGGCGCACGGTGACGTGGAACCGGCCGGTGATCGTCGCGCGCGGCTCCGCCGTCACGTCCGCGAGCACCTCGACCAGCAGCGCCTCCTCTCGTTCGGCCGCCAGCCGCGCCTCGAGCGTGACGCGCACCTTTCCCAGCGGCGCACCCCCGTTCGACTGCGTCCGCCGCCCCTCCACCTCGACCAGCGAGACCTCAAGGCCCTCAACATCGCTCGGCCGCAGGGACCGCGCGAGAAAGACGGGGTGGATCTGACTCATGACTCTGTCCTCTCCATTGCGCCTGCCCGACCGGATCCCAGCAAGGCCAGCGAGAGGGTGGCGAAACCGAGGTTCCGGGCGATGGCGCTCCAGCCCAACGCCTCCCGCCAGGGGAAACAGCCACAGTCGCCCGAGATCGAGAAGGCGCGGGCTATCACGGTGTACGCGAGGAAGCCGCCGAACAAGACGACCGACGCGGCCAGGCCCCATCGCGGCGTTCGCGGTCGCAACAACAGGCCCGCCACCAGCAACTCCGCCGCGAGCGCGCTCGCGAGTAGCGCCACCGCCACGTCGTGCGGAAGCCGCCACTGCTCCGCCAGCGCCGCCGCCCCGGCCGTGAACCGGAGCAGCTTCGACCCGGCCGACAGCACCAGCAGCCCGCCCAGGAGAAGGCGCACGGCCACGCTGATCCCGGCCCCGCTGGTCCCGAGCGCCGCTACGGCCGCCGTCGCCAGCAGCGCGGCGAGCAGCGCCACCCGTAGTGCGAGCGGCCCGTACCGCCCGAGGAACTGCTCACGCCGGCTCAACGCGGCTCCCTCGCCCTTCGCCAGCTTCGCGAAGGCCTCCACCCCCACGTAAGCTTGCTCGCCCACGAACATGGCCGGCACTTCCAGTTGCCGCGCCTCCGGCACGCGATAGGCGGCGTCGTAAGCCTGCCGCCGCTCCAACCCCTCCAGCCACCCACTGTCCACCCGCTCCAGCGGCAGCTCACTGTGCCGCCGCGCATAGGCCTCCACCACCGGTTTCGCCTTCTCGCAACGGTCGCACTTGTCTTGGTAGAAGAACGTGATCTGCGCGCGGCGGACCGCCCCCGGCGCCGGCTTCGCGGCGCGGAGGATCGCAGTCGCGGCGATTGCAGTCGCCGCCACCAGTGAGAGCACAGTTATCGCCAGGCGTGCGCGCATGGAGCTGGCCTTGGTGATCCCGCCGCGGGGCCTCGCGAGGCGATGGGCCATGGTCAGGCGCGACGAAGGGTGGATACCGGAGAGGGAGAGGCCTCGGGGGAGGCGAGAGTGTCATGGGATGGACCCCACTCCATCCGCCTCATATCTATCACTTCCCTGTTAGTCTGTCAAGAGCCGCCGAATAGCAGCAATACAGTTGGTTGCTATTTTCGGCGTCTGCACGGGCTGGTAAGCATCTACAGCTTTGCCTGCTGAGGGGCCTATCCTGTTGCGAGTGTGAAAAACGCGCGGCTTCTGTGGAACAACCTCCTGCGTGTGAGGGGAGAGCGACTCGGTGATGGGGGGTGCGTTTCGCTAATCGGCTCCGTCCAAGGATCGGGCGCGATCCATCAGGATCGCGCTTGCTGTTGTCTCCCGGAGCGGTGGCGGTTTGGGCATCCTGAGAGGGCGCAGGAGCAGGACAATGCGGCTTTCCAGAGTGATCGTGCTGATGATTTCGTGCCTGGTCGGGCTGGGGACGGCGAGTTGCGCCGAGACCACGGCGCCTCCCCGCGAGCAGGCCTATCGCATCACGTCTGGCGACGTGGTCGCCATCGCGGTGTGGGGCCAGGACCGATTCACCCAAGAGTGCCAGGTCAACGGCTCCGGAACTATCTCCTACCCCCTGCTGGGGGATGTCCGCGCGGCCGGCCTGACCTGCCTGGAGCTGCAGTCCGCGCTTCAGGAGCGGCTCGGCCAGTACCTCAAGTCCCCCCAGGTAATGGTGAAGGTGGTGCAGTACGGCGCGTTGGGGACGAGTGTGTTCGTGCTCGGTGAGGTGAAGAACCCGGGCGTCTATCCGCTGGGGAGCGACGCGACGCTGCTGCAGGCTCTGGCCGCGGCCGGCGGCGCGACGAGCCTGGCCAGCGGGCAAGTGACAGTGGCCCGGGGCAGGACCGGCGAGATTCGCACCCTCGGGCTGGAGCGGGCGACGCTTGGCGTCACCCCGACGCCCGAGGAGATGCTCGCGCCCGGCGATGTAAT
>CAZUGW010000176.1:6702-6949 GCA_964620055.1 uncultured bacterium | reverse complement strand
ACCGGCGGCACCACCCGTCTGTGGCGAACATGCCGGAGGTTCCGCTCGCCGACGCGCTCGACCTTGCCGCCTCGCTCCCGAAGGCGCGGTTCGTGCTGTCGGCGGCGCACTTCGTCGAGACGATGAAGGAGGCGGATAGGATCAGGAGTCTGCGCAACGTCTGGCTCGACGTGTCGCACCTCGACGGGCTGGAGTGCATCGCCCGCGCGGCGAAGGCCGTGGGCGCAACGCGCCTCCTGCTCTCCAC
>CAZUGW010000176.1:0-6653 GCA_964620055.1 uncultured bacterium | reverse complement strand
GAGGGGCCAGGAATGGTAGGCGGAGGGCCCGGGGGCCGGGGGTAAGGGGCCGGGGGTTAGGGTCTCGGGTGCACGAGGGCACGGCCTGACGCAGGGCAGGGCGGGGAGGGGCTGGGGCCGGAGGCCTGCGGAACGGGGTGAATGGTCCGCAGACCGAGTCCGCCGTTGGGAGACCGTCAGGGCACGGGGCCAGGGCATCGGGAATGGGGAATCGAGAACAGGGGAGGGTAGCGGGCGCCTGAGGACGCGGTCCGAGAGCCAGTGCCTCGGGACGGGGTCCGGGGACTGAGTCTCGCGTGTGGAGACGGGCAGGGCCAACGGCGGAGGGCTGGAGGGCGGCGACCGGCGTTGTCAGGTTGGTCATGGCGCTTCCTCCTGGGTGGGTTGAGCGGCAACGGGTTTCAAGACAGAGATCTCAACACTAAGGCACGAAGACACAAAGACGAACGGGGCGGCTGGTAGGCCGCCCCGGTTTGTTATCCATTGATTCTTGGGAGGCTGGGACGCTTCCCCTTGCATTATACCAAAGGCTGTCAAGAGGGTAAGGGACAAAAGCAAGTAAGTTGCAGGTGTTTCATGGCGACGGAAGGTGACGGAAGAGGGGGAAAATACGAAGAGGCGATTGGTTGATAGGGGCGGGGGAACGCGGGAAGGGGGTCTGGGGTACATGCAGAAGAGGCTGTAGCCTGCAATAAGACAGAGCGCAAGCATTAGGAGCGGGGTGCGAGAATGGCCTACACATCGTTCAAGACCCGGGACATCGTCAACTCAGCAGTGAACCATATCTGGAGCGTGCCCGAGTTCCAGCGGGGGTTCGTGTGGAAGCCGACCCAGGTCAGGGATCTTGCTGAATCCCTATGGTACGACTACCCGATTAACAGCTTCCTCCTCTGGAGCAGCGACGGCGAAACCCAGCCACGCGCTGCTGGCGATGCCCAGGCGCCGACCGTGTGGATCGTTGACGGCCAGCAGAGGACGACGGCACTTTCCATCCTCTTCGGACGGAAGCCCTTCTGGTGGGACAGCGCCCGCGAATGGGACCGCACCCTCCGCCGGTACGATGTTCGCTTCGACATCCACGCTAAGGAACCGCCATTCTTCGTGGTTGCCAACGCTGCAATCCGGTCCGTGAAGACCAATCGCTATATCCCGCTGCCCAAGCTGCTTGTCCTCGATACTCAGCGAGAAGACCACCAAAAGGCACTTATGCAGTTAGCGAAGAGCGTCAAGACCGATGGCCTGTGCGATGGTATGGACGCGATGGAAGTCTACACGAGGCTAGACAGCGTTCGGAAAATGCGCGACAAGGACGTTGTGGCTGTCACCGTTGATCACGAGCTTGAGGACGTCGTTGAGATCTTCTCTCGCCTCAACAGCAGGGGCACCCGAGTCACCGAGGCGGATATCTACCTCGGCATAGTAGCCGCCAGGAATCCCGGTTGGGTCCGCAGCGTCTTCCTACCGCACCTCGGCGTCCTGGCCGATGCAGGATTCGATATAGGCCCCAACCTGCTGTTCCGCACCATGACGGCGGTTGGCATCAAGCGGGTCAGGTTCCGGGAGATTCCAGACACGTTCTGGGACGAGGGGAACGTCCGACCAGCGTGGGAGCGTACAGCGCGGGCATGGTCCGACGCTATAGCCCGGCTGCGAGAGTACGGTATCCTCAGCAACGATCCCATGCCGACCGAGGCCGCATTGGTGACCCTCATCGCCCTGTTGGAGAAGTTCCCGCATGCCCGGTTTGAGCCATCGCTCTACTGGTTCATCCAGGCATCCCGGTTTGGCCGGTACAGTGGGTCAGGCACCACGTCCCTTGAGGAAGACCTGCGCGACGTCGCAGAGTCAGACTCCGCAGAGGCGACAGTCCGCCGGTTGCTGAGACGCTTCGAGCACGAGCGGCCTCTTGACCCTGAGGACTTCCTCCGCGATTACGGAGATAGCCGGTTCGGCAGATTCCTGCTCTACCTGCTCGCCTATCGCAACGGGGCCATCGATTGGGACGAGAGGGGCCACCGACTCGGTTTCGAGGGCCTGCAGGTCCTGGCGGATTTCCGGCCACAATGGCATCACATCTTCCCTCGCAAGTTCCTCAGCAAGAAGGTAAGCGACGACAAGATCGACGCGTTGGCCAACATCGCCGTGATTGGCCCAGACATCAACATCCGTATCTCGGCCAAGGACCCAATGGACTACATCGGCCGCTACAAGATCACTATGGAGAGACTCGCACAGCAATTCATAGACGAAGACATCACTGCCACGCCGGTCAGCTGTTACGAGGACTGGTTGGCACAGAGGGCCGAGCACATAGCCGTCGCTGGCAACCGGTTCCTGGAGGACTTGAAGGGGGACCTATGACATGCCGGTGGGCTGAGGCCACCGACTCGCGTGCCTGCCGTGACGCGCGGTGGTACACGCCTGGGTGAAGAGGGGAACGAGCATCTCTTCTTGGCTATCAGAAAAGCACCTGTCTGATACCGACCGCGAGCGCATCTGGGTGTCCTCTGTTTCCGAGCGTCTTATGTCTGTTCTCGACTTGACCTGCACAGCGATGTTCCGTCCTGCTGCCGCGCGAGCAAGGGGATGGCGGAACTGTTTGGATTGCGTCGGCACGGGAGTGCCGACGCGGGGGGAGGCATCGGCACTGCTGTGCCGATGCAACCAGCGCCCTACTTATCCCCCGACGTGGAAGCTCCTGCGCCTGTCGCTGGCGCGAGGGAACGAGGCGTTGCTGGAGGGAAGCACGGCGAGGGTGTTCCGAGTAGACGGATGATCCTCCCCCGGTTCCGCTCAACACGCACACACGGCCGCGTAAGTCCGGCAGGAGCAGGTCCCGCGGTTGTGGAACCAGGGGCAGTGCTCAATCAACCTCTCCGTGGTCTGAGCACGGGAAGCGGAGGCCGTGTACAGCGACAGAGTAGCAGTGATGAATTGCGGCCTTCCTGATCTCTCTGCGTCTTTGCGTTAAGATCATAGTATGCTCGGAGGGACCTGCCGTGCCGGACGCCGCCCCTGCCCCCGCGCGGGAACGCGCCGAGAAGCTGCGGGAGCAGATCAACTACCACAACTATCGCTACTACGTCCTGGACTCCCCGGAGATCAGCGACGCGGAATACGATCGTCTGCTGCGGGAGTTGCAGGATCTGGAGACGCGGTACCCGGGCCTGGTCACGCCGGATTCGCCCACCCAGCGCGTCGGCGTGCCGCCGCTGGAGGCCTTCCGGACGGTGCGGCATCGCCTCCCCATGCTCAGCCTCAACAACGCGTTCGATGCGGAGGAACTGCGGGCTTTCGATGAGCGCGTGAAGCGGCATCTCGGGATGGCCGAGGAGCCGATTGACTACATCTGCGAATTGAAGGTGGATGGCCTGGCGGTGTCGCTGACCTATGTCAACGGGCGGCTGGAGTTCGGCGCGACGCGGGGGGATGGGTTCACAGGCGAGGACATCACGCAGAACCTCAAGACGGTGCGGGCCATCCCGCTGCGGATGTTGCTCCCCGACCCGCCGCCGTTGCTCGAGGTGCGTGGCGAGGTGTACCTGGATAAGCGCGAGTTCGCGCGGATCAACGCGGAGCGCGCGGAAAAGGGGTTGCCGCGGTTCGCCAATCCCCGCAATGCCGCGGCCGGGTCGGTGCGCCAACTCGATTCCAGCATCACCGCCAGCCGGCGGCTGAACATCATCTGCTACGGCGTGGGCGCGGTGGAGGGGCGGGCCTTCCGGCGGCACGCGGAGACGCTGGAGTGGCTGGAGAAGGCCGGCTTCCGGGCCAGCCCGGAGCGCGGGCTGTGCCACGGGATTGAGGAGGCGGTGGCCTACTGTCTGGACTGGCAGGCGCGACATGCCACGCTCGACTACGGCACAGATGGGGTGGTGGTGAAGATCAATTCCGTCGCGCTCCAGGCGGACCTGGGGCAGGTGTCGCGCAGCCCGCGGTGGGCGATTGCCTACAAGTTCCCGCCGGAGGAGCAGAACACGGTCGTGCGGGACATCATCGTCTCCGTGGGCCGGACGGGGGCGCTGACGCCGGTGGCGGTGATGGAACCGGTGGTGGTGTCGGGCTCGACGGTGCAGAACGCGGTCTTGCACAACGAAGACGAGGTGGCGCGCAAGGGCGTGCGGGTCGGCGATACGGTGGTCTTGCGCAAGGCCGGCGACGTGATCCCGGAAGTGGTGAGCGTGGTCTTGAGCAAGCGACCGGCGGACGCCGTGCCGTATGAGATGCCGACCGTCTGCCCGGTATGCGGGGCCGACGCGGTCCGGCCGGAGGGAGAGGCGGTGCGGAGATGCACGGGGATCGCCTGTCCGGCGCAGATCGCGCAGCGCCTGCTGCACTTCTTCTCCCGCGGGGCGATGGACGCGGACGGCGTGGGGCCGGCGCTGATCACGCAACTGCTCGAGCGCGGCCTGGTGCATGACCCGGCCGACCTGTACTTCCTCTCCAAGGAGCAACTGCTCGAACTCGACCGCATGGCCGAGAAGTCCGCGCAGAACGCGCTGAACTCCCTCGCCGCGACGAAGCGGCGGCCGCTGGCGCGACTGGTATACGCGCTTGGCATTCGGCACGTGGGCGATCACGTCGCGGAGGTGTTGGCCGAGCACTTCGGGTCACTGGAGCGGACTGCCGCGGCGAGTGAGGAGGAACTGAGCGAGGTCCCCGAGATCGGGCCGGTGATCGCGCAGTCCGTGGCGGTGTTCTTCCGCCAGGAGCAGACGCGGGAACTGCTGCGGAAGCTGAAGGAGGCGGGGGTGACGCCGGAGGCGGAGGCGCGGGCCGTGGTGGAGGGGAGCCCGTTCGCGGGCAAGACAGTCGTGTTCACCGGCGCGCTCACGAGGCCACGCCCGGAGGCGGAGCAGATGGTGAAGGCGCTCGGCGGTCGGCCGTCCTCGTCCGTGAGCAAGAAGACCGACTTCGTGGTGGCGGGGGAGGACCCCGGATCGAAGTACGAGAAGGCCCGGGAGCTCGGCGTGCGGATCTTGACAGAAGACGAGTTTCGCCGCATGGTGGAGGAGTCGCAGCCACGGTGAGGTCATGCTGAACGCGGAACAGAAGAGGGCCCTGCTGGGCGTTGCGCGCGCGTCGGTGAACGCGGCGGTCAACGGACATGTGTACACTCCCGCTACGGACGACCCGGTCTTGCAGCGGCCGGCGGCGGCCTTCGTGACGCTGCACAACAGCGGGGAACTGCGGGGATGTATCGGGATGGTGCAGCCCGAGTTGCCGCTGTTCCAGGCGGTGGCGGAGATGGCGCGGGAGGCGGCGCTCAATGACTTCCGGTTCAACTCCGTCACGCCGCGCGAGGTGGAGGCGCTGCATTTCGAGATCTCCGTGCTCACTCCCGCCGAGCCGGTGCGCGATTTGGCCGACATCGAAGTCGGCGTGCACGGACTGATCGTCGAACAGGGCCCGCGGCGAGGGCTGCTCCTGCCGCAAGTGGCGACGGAGTGGGGCTGGGATCGGGACGAGTTCCTCGATCACACGTGTCTCAAGGCGGGCCTGCCGCGGGAGGCGTGGAGACGGGGGGCGAGGGTGCTGTGTTTCAGCGCGGAGGTTTTTGGCGAAGACGAAGAGATGGAGGGATGAAATGGTGAAGATGGAGGCGTATCACGACGGAGAGATGTGGTGCGCGAGAGGGATCGGCGTGGAGGTATTCACGCAGGGCGAGACCCTCGACGAACTGATCGCGAATATCAAGGAAGCGGTGGCGCTGCACCTTGAGGGGACCGACGACACGCCAGAGGTGCTTGTGGAAGAGCCGCGAATCTGAGGTGCTGGGATGCGCTTGCAGACACCGAGACGGGGGGTGTAGTTAATGGATTCGGAGGACGCGAGCAGATGAACCGCGAACACGCGTTGGCCCTGCTGCAATCCCACGTCAATACCAAGAACCTCATCAAGCACTGTCTCGCCTGCGAGGCGGTGTTGGGCGCGCTGGCGCCGCGGTTCAGCGGTCACGTGGAGCAGTGGCGGCTGGCCGGGTTGCTGCACGATGTGGATTACGATCAAACGTTGGATTCGCCGGAGACGCATGCGCTAATTGGAGCGGAGGTGCTGAAGCAGGCCGGGCTGGACGGCGAGGTGGTGCACGCGGTGCTCGCCCACGCGGACAAGGCGCCACGGGAGTCGGCACTGGACAAGGCCCTGTGGTGCACGGACCCGCTCACGGGGCTGATCGTGGCCGCGGCGTTGATCCGGCCGGAGAAGAAGTTGGCGGCGATAGACGCGGCCTTCGTGCTCAATCGGTTCAAGGAGAAGGGCTTCGCGCGGGGCGCGAATCGGGAGCAGATCGCGGCCTGCGAGCAGGAACTGGGGCTGACGCTGGAGGAGTTCGCCGCCCTCGGCGTCGCGGCGATGCAGGAGATCGGTGACGAGTTGGGATTGTAGGGAGGAAGGGAGGTAGAGAGGAAGGGAGGGAGGCAACAGTGGAACAGGGGCGTCGCGGGGGAGGGAGCGAGGGAGGTGGGCTGACGTGGAGGGTGCATCTGGCGCGGCGGAATCCGCGCAAGACCGCGGCGGCGGTGGCGATGGTGGCACTGGGAGCGGTGGCGGCCTGGTGGGGTTTTCGCAGTATCCTGGCGGGTATCCTGAGTCTTGCCCTCCTCCTCGGCAGCGTGAGCGACTACCTTTTCCCGGTGCGCTATCGGTTGAGC
>CAZUGW010000175.1:0-6970 GCA_964620055.1 uncultured bacterium | reverse complement strand
CCCCACAGCTTCACCGGTCTCTCCAACCGCGCGTCATACTGCTTCCCTCCGGCATACGACTCACCGGGCAACCATTGCACCGTCAGCGGCTCGGCCCAGGCGGAGACGCAACATGCGGAGACGAGCCAGCACAGTGTGAGCACAGTGACACGCGTTCTCGACATCAACTACCTCCGGGGACGGCGGATGTATGAAGATACGCTTCCTTGGGCAGTGATTCCTGTTTGACCGCGATCTCCATGAACAAACTCGCCCGCTAACGCGTCTAATGAGTTGGGAGTTTGCCGATGGGTCTCGACCTCACCCTGCTCGCGGAGACGATTCTCAAGCTGGTGATCTTCCTGCCGATCATGGGACTGATCGGCTGGTGGCTCTTCAGCGCGTGGTTCGTAGACCGGGCGCTCACCGCCGAGGAGTTCGTGGGCGGCAGCGTCCTGCTCTTCATTGCCTTCATGTTCGGCGTGAAGACGATCATGCTGGGCGGCTGGGGGTCCCTCGGCATCGTCGCGCTCGTCTACCTCGCCCTGCTGACGCTCGCGGTGTGGGAGTACGTCCATTGGCGTCGCGTCGAGCTGCAGCACCTGCGCGACGAAATCGCGCGCTATCGGCGCGCCCTCGAACTCGACCCCACCGCCATCGGCGCCTACTCCCTCCTCGGCGAGACGCACCTTAAGCTCAGCCAGTTCGAGGACGCCGCGGCCGCGCTGGAGAAAGCCGTCGCACTCGACCCCGAGTCCAAGCAGGACCGGCGACTGCTGGAGCGCGCGCGGAGGAGGGAGGGGGGACCGGCGCGGTGGTGGAGGGATTGATTGGAGGCCCGCGGATCCCGAGTAGACAGGGATTGACATTTTATTAGAATACTGCTAACTACCCGGGAACACAGCACTGCCGCTCAGGGGCCATGCAGAAGATGAACAGATGGAGCGTACTCCTTAAATCGGAGCCTTACGGAGAGGAAGCCTTCACCTATCCGACGTTGGATGAAGCGCTGGACGGCATTGGACGCCTCGCCAACGCAGCGCAGGGAGAGAGGGACGGCATAGAAAGAGAGATCAGTCTGTGCGTTCCCGCTTCGCGCAGGGGACGGCGTGCAGACCCGGCTGTGCAGTTTGAGAAGGACTGAGGCCGTCCGCGGTAAGCTGGACGCGGTTGGCGAGGCGGGATTCCAGATCGGCCACGAAGCCAAAGGCGGTGGCCGCGTCCCTCTCTCCCACAAGCCAGGAGATCATCAGCTTCGTGTCCGCGTCCCGCGCCGTCCAGGTCCACACGTCGCCGATACCATCCTCGGCGCGCCGCCCCTCCGGGATGTTCCGCTCCTTGCAGCCGACGAAGGACCATATCTCGTCGCACTGGACGCGCTTGGAGGTGACGCCGCGGAGGGCGCGATCCTGGTGCTCGCGGCAGGCCTCGCCCAATTCCACGAGGAGCTTGGCGACGGCGTTCTTCGCCGCCCCCGTCATGCGGACGGTTGCGCGAATCGAGTTACCCTCTACCAGACAGCGAATGACGGCGGCTCTGCGTTCGGCTGATAGCTTGTTAATACTGACTAGTATACTTAATCGTTCAAGCTCTGTCAAGGGGCCCGCGCACATTGGTAGCCCGGGGAATCCGGCCACCTAGCACACTCTTTACTGGCCAAAATCATCGCCAGAAGAGTCTAGCAGTGGCAGAGCGGCGTGTGCGGAACCCCTCTCTGCCGGTTGATAGCCCGGGGAACTCACGCGGCGCGGCGGCAGAACAGGAGGGTTGGGTTTCCGGTCCGGGGGAGGGAGATAGAGTGTCAGTTGGATCGGAATCCTCCCGAACTTCTCTGCCATCTTCCGCTTGAGTTCATCCATGGTCGCGCACGCGGAAGCCATTCCGACAAGCATCCAGATGTGTTCAATGAGTTTCTTCAGGCCGTACTGTTCATTCAGCCACTGGAAGTAGTTGTGCCCATGTATCGGCTTCGGGGCGTTCTTCTTCAGCCACTCAGCAACATCTGGATCAAGGTAGCTATAGACCAGTTCCATGACCAGGTGGCCCCAGTATTTCGGCCTCTGGTGGACCGGCCCTTTCCAATTTGTCAGCCTGCCAAACTCCCGCCATAGTTCATCCGGGAACGTCTTCTCCCACTTTCTCATCTCATCAGTCAGATAGAGCTTCAGTTTGAGTTGGAGGGCATCCTCGGCGCGCTCGTACTGGTATCCTGTTACCTCATCAATGAGAGCGATCAGACCTACCTTGGCCACTGCGGCCAGGAACATCACGGCCGCACGCGCGATCCGAGTTTGACTCTCCGACCTATCAAGCGCACCCGCATTCAACGCTCGCACATACGCGTTGCAAATGTCGAGGAAGGTCTCGGCCTCCATCCCCATGACAGTCTTGTTGGTCACGCCAGGAATGGCGAACTCGAAAAACTGCTCCTGAATCTCGGTGGGCATATACTCACGGAGAGTTTGGACGCCGATGAAACTCTCAAGGTTCCCGCCGCCCTGCGGGCCCACTAGTGCCGCAGTCGCGCCGGTGCGTGAGATAACCCTTCTCCCGTCATCCAAAACGTAGACCTCTAACTCCTTCTCCCCGATTGGGAGTACGCCGGGCCACTTTGCCTCTGGTATCCGCGCCGGCTCATCGGCTGGCGTGGCGGAATGGGGTGTACTCGTGAAATCGCCGGGAACTAGATCAATGCCGTGTTCCCGGGCGATCTGTAGCAGTTCTGCGTGCCACTTCGCTGGAATGATCCCAGTCTTTGCCCAGTGCTGAACCGTACTCGGGCCTTTACCAATCAGGCGTGCGACGGCCGATTGGCCGCCAAACTTGCTGATAACATGGGTAGCCGAATGCATAGCTGACAACCTCCTTGGTCCGCACATTACCAAAGAAACTGGTGATTGTCAACCATGAAGTTGGGAATTCCTACAGGGGCTTACGCCTTGCGCCACCTAGCCGCGGCCGCCTTCCTGGCGATCTCCGACCTCTGCTCGGCCGTGAGCTTGGCGGCCCGCGCCTTCCCGCCCTTGGCGCCACCTAGTCTGCCGAGCGCGACGGCCGCGGGATTCTTTCCGCTCGCCTCTTCCTGCGGCGCTTCCCCCGTCGCCTCCTGCATTTCGCGGAAGGCGGCCTCGTTCACGTCTTCGGGTCCCTGCTTGTGTTTGCTTGAACGCTTAGGCATGAATAGAGGATACCACACCCACACGACACCGATTGCGTCTAGGGCCTACTCACCAAAGGGTAGCGGGGCTGTTGTCGGGGGGAACAGGTCAAGGTACATCCGTATGGTGGGAGCGTTTTCCCGCTGCTTGCCAATGGGTTGACAACCGCGACCCTCATAGAAGGAAGCCCTATGGGAAAACGCGTCAATGATGAGGAAGCGGCATCCGAGCAACGGGGACACTCTTCTTCTCGCAATACGGAGAGCCCAGGAAAAAAGCTCCTTCCCGATCCCCCGCCCCTGGTGACGATCATCAACCGCGAGCCTGGCGAGCAGTGCCCCAGGAATGCCATTGCCCGCATCGCTCCCCAACTGAGCTGCCTCTACCGCTTCCACGTCCGTGAGTCTTCCCGGTTGAAGCTTGATGACGTAACAACAGAGGGCGAAGTATCCGACTAGGGTATCTTCCTCATACGCCAGGTAGACGCGACTGAGGTCCTTCTCCTGATACCTCATGGCGTCGTTCTTGATGAAGTCGTCTAGGTCTTCGGCCCCGGCGCCGTTATTGCAGCAGAACCCTGACACCTGTTCGGCCGATACCATGCGCCGAATGGTCAGGGTTCCTGAGGGCATACTCGTGCCTGGTTACTAGCGGATTCTCGCGCGGCTGTCCTCCGGTCCTAGCTGGAGACGCGCGTCATCTAACTCATCCGACTCTCTCAACGCCCGCAACGCCGCGGGGCTAGGGGGGGCGGAAAGCAACCGTTCGTATTCTGCCTTGGGATCATCGGATTCGATTACGCAATCGAACTCGATCGGCCTCGCCATTGCCATTCTCCTCGGAGGCTGGGTACATATAAATGATACCTGCAACTGCCCACGGCCACACTATCCTCTGCGTCAGACATGGCGTCAATGTATAATCGGCTCACCCCAAGGCCGATCTAGTAACCCCGTCCTGCCATCTGTCGAGTTCATTCTTGAAATCCCCAGCAGTTCCTTCCTCAGTTTCGCCCAGCATTCAAACTGACCCACTACCGACGATTTCGCCCTTGCCTTCCCCCGCCCCCCGACCCCCCCGCCACCGCCAGCAAGTACCCATCCAACCCGATCAACACGGTACCGCAATCCCAGACCCCTCCCAGGCGACCTCTCGCGCCGAATCTCCCTCTCGGAAGCCGATCCCCCACCTCAACCAACCACTTTCCCGCCGTGCGCCAAACTCGTCAATAACCGCCACTTTCGTTCACCATAAAATATAAGTAACTTACTTGCCTTAACCCCCAAACCCCTTGACAGGCTATGGTATGATGGCGTGGGAAGTGCCCCAGCACTCCCAATTCAATAGAAAGCAAACCGGGGCGGCTCGCCAGCCGCCCCTTTGCCTTTGTGCTTAGTGCCTTTGAGCCTTAGTGTCTTTGTGTTGAAATGCTGTTGCCATTCCATCTACCTAGGAGCAAGCGATATGAACACCCAGCCCGCCAGTCTCCGAACCATAGACCCCAAGTCCCCGCGATCCACCCCAATCCAGAGACTTCCGGTCAGCGTCCGCAGACCCCCGCTCCCCCTCGCCTCCTCCCCTCCCGATTCCCGATCCCCTATCCCCGATTCCCTGAACCTGGCCTCTCGCCTCCTCGCCTCCTCGCCTCTTCGCCTCCTCGAGTCCGCCGTTCAGAGACGCTCACTATCTCCGCGTAGATACCCTTCCCGCTACCCCACCGTGACCGCCAGCAAATACCCATCCAACCCAATCAACAGCCCTGTCAACACCCAGCACACCACCGCGTACCAGCGCGACGCGGTGAGGGCGCCCATGATCTCCCGCCGCGTCACCAGGCGGACCATGGCGATGAGGATGGCCGGGAGGAGGAGGCCGTTGAGGACCTGCGAGAAGAGCATGATGCGGATGAGTTGCGCGCCGGGGAGCAGCACGATGCCCGCGCCGACCACGATCATCAGCGCGTAGAGCACGTAGAACTGCGGCGCGTCGCGGAGTTTCTGATCCAGCCCTTTCTCCCACCCGAGGCCCTCGCAGACACTGTAGGCGGTGCTCAGCGGCAGAATGCTGGAGGCGAAAAGGGCCGCGTTGATCAGCCCGATGGCGAAGAGGATGGAAGCGTACTTGCCAGCTAACGGGCGCAGGGCCGTCGCTGCCCCGGCCGCGGTGATGTCCTGTCCGAGGGGCAGCGGGTGGATGGTCGCCGCGCAGGCGATGACGATGAAGAAGACGACGACGATGGCGAAGATCGCGCCCAGGATCACGTCCCACTTCGCGGCCCAGTACTGTGCCGGCCGCGTCCCCTTTTCCACCACCGTGGCCTGCAGGTAGAACTGCATCCACGGCGCGATGGTGGTGCCGACGATCGCCACGGAGGTGGCCAGGAACTTCACGTCTGGAATGAAGGTCACGCTTACCGACCGCCGCCCGATCTCCGCCCAGTCCGGGTGCGCGAGAAACCCCGAGATGGGATAGGCGAGGTAGACCAGACAGGCCACCAAGAAGATGCGCTCGACGCTCTGGTAGCTCCCGCGCAGGACCAACAGCCACACCAGGAACGCCGCCACCGGGACCGAGAGATACTTCGAGACCCCGAAAATCGCCGCCCCCTCCGCCAGGCCCGCGAACTCGCCCGCGGTGTTGGTCATGTTCACGACCACCAGCGCGAGCATCAGCCACACGGTGACCTTCGGCCCGAACTCCTCACGGATGAGATCTGCGAGCCCCTTGCCCGTCGCCACGCCCATACGCGCGGAGATCTCCTGCACCACGATCAGCACGAGCAGGGTGGGCCAGAGCAGCCACAGCACATCGTAGCCGTAGTGCGCGCCGGCCGCGGAGTAGGTGGCGATCCCCGGCGCGTCGTTGTCCACGTTCGCGGTGATGAACGCGGGACCGACCACCGCGAGGAATCCGATGATAGGCAGCAGTAGTCGCCGTCGGAGGAGGGAGCGCATCGTCGGCTTTCAGCGCGCGAACGCTTTGGGCAGTCGCTTCTTCCAGCGCGTCGGCAGCACCGCATCAATCGCGTCATCCACGGTCACGATGCCGAGCATCCTCCCGTCGTCATCCACCACCGGGGCCGCCAGGAGGTTGTAGCGTGCGATCACCCGCGACACGTCCTCCTGCGAATCGTCGGGATGCACCGTGATCAGGTCCCGCACCATGATGTCATCGAGCTTCGTCTCCGGCGGGGACACGACCACGCGGCGCAGAGTGGTCACTCCCACCAGGCGGCCCTGGTCACTCACGATGTAGCAGTAGTACACCGTCTCCGGTTCGTCGCCGACGGTGCGGATGTACTCGATGGCCTGCTGCGCGGTAAGGCCGACCGGGAGCGTGACGTACTCCGGGGTCATCAGCCCGCCGGCCGACTCGTCGGGGTACTTCATCAAGTCGCGGACGTCCGACGCCTCCTCCGGTTCCATCAGACTCAGCAACTGCTGGGCCCGCGCCTCCGGCAGGTCGCCCACCAGATCGGCCGCCACATCGGGGTCAATCTCGTCCAGGATATCGGCCGCCCTCTCCGCCTCCACGGAATCGAGCACGGACCGCTGGAGATCGAACTCCATCTCCTCCATCGCCGCCGCGGTCGTCTCCTCGTCCAGGGAGGACACCATCACGGCGCGGTCGTCGGGGCTGAGTTCGCCCAGGATGTCGGCGAGATCGGCGGGGTTGAGGCGGCGCAGCTTCGCCCGCTCCGTATCGAGTTGGAGCTGCTGCGAGGATTCGTCGAGGGAGTGAACGTGCTCCCAACTGATCAGCACCTCGTGCGGCCGCTTCCCGAACCAGCCCCACAGGCGCAGGGCCAGCCCCTCCAGGTTCAGCCGCCGCAG